>JABUEW010000206.1 GCA_013314855.1 Bacillota bacterium
TAAATTCACTTCGGGGCAAATCAAACTCGCAAAATAATTTGAATAAAATTTAATAGCACATCAATGTAATTATTTTGCTCATACAGTTGATTTGCTTATCCCTCGTCGGATTAACAGGCTCTACGAGGCCTTGCGCAATGTTTCTGTCATTATATGGGTCATACATAGAAAATGCGCCCGTTGATTACACATCGCGATAATAAAACAGCAAGCACTATAATTTTTAAGTTGCTTGCTGTTTTAATTATTTCTGCTTATTGTGCCTTACAAACTGTCAACCTTCACCCATCTGGCTTCCTCAATTGAAAGGTCAACGGCCTCAAGCACCTGTGAGCATTTCATTCCGTCATTAAAATTGGGTATAGCTTGCTTATCTTTAGCAATTGCTTCTACGAATTCATACATTTCATGTACAAAGGTATGCTCATAACCAATCACATGTCCTGCGGGCCACCAGGCATTCATATAGGGATGAATACCTTCTGTCACCTGAATTAGGCGGAAACCCTGAGTTCCGGGTTGGTCATCTACACTGAAGTACTGCAATTCGTTCATGCGTTCAAATTCAAACTTTATACTGCCTTTGCTTCCGTTAATCTCAAAGGACATTGCATTTTTGTGTCCGTTGGCAAATCGTGTAGCTTCTATAGAACCTAATGCCCCATTCTTAAACTCTGCCAGGAATAATGTGGCATCGTCAACCGTAACCTCTCCTTTTTTGGATGATTCCTTAGCTTTGGCCGACAAACCTGTCATCTTTTCCACAACAGGTCTTTCCTTGATAAAGGTCTTATTTATCCCAATGACCCGGTCAAATTCTCCGACAAGATACCTGGCCATATCTATAAGATGAGCACCCAGATCGCCATGTGAACCAGAGCCGGCAACTTTCTTGTCTAGCCTCCATACCAGTGGGAAATCGGGATCAATAATCCAATCTTGCAGGTAAAGTCCTCTAAAATGGTATATTTTTCCAAGTTTACCTTCATCAATCAACTTTTTCGCTAGCTGTACTGCAGGCACAAATCGGTAGTTAAAACCAATCTGGTGCTTCACCTTGTATTTTTCAACCGCATCTACCATTTCCCTAGCATCTTTTAAATTCAACGCAAGCGGCTTTTCACAAAAAATATGCTTACCGCATTCTGCAGCACGAATGGCGATTTCTTTGTGAACATTGCTTGGTGCCGTAATATCAATCATATCAATATCATTTCTTTCTACAAGCTTTTCCCACGAAGTTTCATAGCTTTCCCAACCGAATTTCTCAGCTGATTCCTTAACCCAACTCTCGTCCCTTCCACATATAGCCTTCATATTTACTTTAAGACTTGGATTGAAGAACATTCCAAGGCGCTGGAAAGCATTACTATGAGCCTTTCCCATGAATTTATAGCCTACCAGTCCGACATTTATAGTATCTTTCATTCCATCTCCCTCCTTTTTCTACCATAGACTACCATAGACTATTAAACTTTTTAAGCCCACCACATACCGCCGGTCTTTTCAAACAGCATAACATTTTTAAGAAAAGCAATAGCTTTTTGAAGGCCTTCATTAACCGACATCAGGCTGTCTTCATGTTCGATGCTCAATACATCATCATAGCCGACCATTTTTAGGTTGCTGACGATATCTTTCCAAACCTGTTCATCATGACCATAGCCTACCGTCCTGAATATCCAGGAACGTTTAATCTCATTACTATAATGCTTCGTATCTAATACACCGTTGAGAGCAGTATTCATTTTGTCTATTTTGGTGTCTTTTGCGTGGAAATGAAAGATGGCAGTTCCTAACTTGCGGATGGAAGCTACAGGATCTATACCTTGCCAGAAGAGGTGACTTGGATCATAATTAGCTCCGATCTCATCACCTACAGCACTTCTCAACTTAAGAAGGGTTTCAGGGTTATATACACAGAAGCCAGG
Source organism: Bacillota bacterium (assembly GCA_013314855.1). Taxonomy (NCBI): domain Bacteria; kingdom Bacillati; phylum Bacillota; species Bacillota bacterium. Next base: position 1,932 of record JABUEW010000206.1, read on the forward strand.
GTGCATTTCAAGACAAATTTTATTTACTCCATGTTGCTTTGCAAAATCAACAGCCTTTACCCAGTATGGTATAAGTACTTCATTCCACTGATATTCAAGGATTTTAAGAAAATCATCCGGCCATGGACATGTTACCCAGTTGGGGTATTTGGAAAATGGAGAATCGCCAGGGCAACCAGAAAATGTAATAACTCTGTTTATACCAAGCTTTTCTGCTAAGAGAACCGTATTTTCGAAATCCTTGTGAAAAGATTCAGCTATTTCCTTCTGTGGGTGTACAGGATTTCCGTGACAACTCAACGCACTTATTTCCATATTGTACTTCTTAACAAGTTCCCTCAGTGCTGAAACTTTTTTGTCATCTGATAATAGCTCTTCAGGATTTGCATGCGCTTTTCCTGGATAACCGCCAGTCCCTATCTCGATTGCCTGAACACCCAATTCCGCAAGGTACTTTAAGGCTTCTTCAAGACTTTTAGCACTTAAAAGTACTGTAAAAACTCCCAGTTTCATTTACAGAATACCCCCTTTTAACTTTTTTGTTATATATTAAATTATATACAAATTTATACTTCCGGCAAAGAGTTATTTTATATTTACGTTGCTTTTTATATTGAAACTTTTATTCCTTTGCGGGCGCTTTCTATGGCCCCGAAAACCATTGCCATGCTTTTTATATTATCGCTGCAATCTGTTTCCGCCTTTCTGCCTTCTTTAAGTGCTGTAAACATTTCATCCAAGCATCCGGCATGTCCTTCCCTGCCATCCCAATCAAGACACGGTTCAACCCTCTCAAAACGGCTATAGAATTCCTGTTTATCTACTGGTACGGTTACTTCATAATAAGGAGCTTCATCACCTTTCCATATGGCAGTACCTTTTGAACACTGAATTCTCCAGTCAGCTTCCCAGGAAGTGGGTACTCCTTCTGAACACCATGAGCCCCTGTAAGAGAAAACTAATCCGCCTGTCATTTCAAAAATACAGGCTGCTGCAGCATTTCCGCGGTACCAAGAGCCCACAGGATTGAATTCGTGGCAGTAGACCGATAAAGCATCCTGCCCTGTAATGAACCTCGCTTGGTCGAAGGTGTGTATAGCCATATCCAGTAACAGGGGGCTATCCATTATATCCCTGAAACCACCGAAATGCGGTCCGATGAAAAAATCGGCACATACAAAACTAGGTTGTCCTAAAACCCCCGACTGGATTATTTTCCTAAAAGAACGTATTTTTTTTAAATAGCGCCTATTTTGCATAACAGCATACATTTTGCCATAATTTTTGGATGCCTTAACTATTTCTTCAGCCTCTTCCATTGAGGCAGCCATAGGCTTTTCTCCAAATACATCACAGCCCGCTGCAAAAGAGGCAAGAACCACAGATTTACGGCTTTCGGGAATAGTAACATCGAATACCAGGTTAGCACCGGATTCACGGATAGCATTTGTTACATCAGTATAAACTCCACATTCCAGCTTATACTTTTCTTTCATTTTCAGTGCATTTTCCTGTTTTATATCAACCAAAGCCACTATGTCAGTATCCTGCCGCGAAATTGCATACTGTACCCAGATATTGGCCATGCTACCACAACCTACTACTGCTATTTTAAACTTCTCCATAACCTATAGACCCTCCATATTCATATAATTCCTTATTTTCCTTTATACCTCTAAATCCAAATATTTGCTTAATCTCTAATTCAATTTTTTCTTTGCCAGTGTGATAGACAAGGATGTCATCTTTGGCTCTTACTAGTTCACGAGTAGCCTCCTTATTATCGTCAAAAGCCTGAATAACAGCAACTTCATCAACATATCTAATGTTTCCGTCAATATGAGATTTTAAAATCTGTAGCTTAACAAATTTATCTGGGTAAATTTTTCTTACTTCCTCCCACTTCATATTATTAACCACCTCGTATAATAGTATTTGGATCAGTTAGTAGACCCAGTTTCCAGTTAATAACTGGTAATATTGTTTCTTGAAATATGAATATTTCGCCTTTTGGTATAGCATGGCAATAAGCAGTCATAATAGTATTGTGGCGCTTTCTTATTCCTATATTCTTATTCCTATATAATTTATTATATAATTTATTATATCAAATATATAATAAAAGAAGTAAAAAACTTCAATGTTCAACTTTATAATCCGTAATATGATGTTCCCGTCTTTAGAAGTTAGCACCATAAATCTTTAGGAGTAAATTTTATATTAAAAGCGTGAAGCAGCCTTAAAATAAGGCTTTTTTTATTGCTAAAAACACTTGCAAAATTACTTTTTATGTGCTATAATTAATGGTGATAGTGGTGATAAATAAGGAGGGGATTATATGGCATATTTTCTAAAAAA
>JABUEW010000207.1 GCA_013314855.1 Bacillota bacterium
TAGAGAATTTTAACGGCCCATAAGAACAAAGCGAATGTATTTACAGTTATGAAAAGCTTCATCTATAGACCGGTATTCCCGAACAATAGATTCGCAAACACCGGAACATTTCCGGTATTCCCGAACTGCTTACTTCGGGGTTATAGAAGTTATGCGACAGGCAGCTTATGTGTTGTGATAAAGGAAGTTTTATTAGGTACCAAGTGAATGTTTCGGAGAGCTAGAAAAACATAGAGTTAAAGAGGATCGTGAGTAAAATAAAGATTCTGAGGAGGGTTTAGATGAGTATACAGGTTTCATTACCATTACACGTCCTAACTTATACTAAAATAGAACTTGATAATTGGATAAAAGGTGAAAGAAAGCAATGTGATGATCCATATTGTCTTAAGTTACCTAATTCTTATGGATTTGGAGAATTCTTGGTAGGACAATATTTTACTTCGCTTGGCTATAAGTGGATTCATCATGATTTTAATGTCTTTGGTGGGAATAGACCTGGAAAATATCCAAAAGCAGAGGAGATTATAGTAGCGTGTTTTGGTGAAGAAAGGTATAAAAGTGTAAGGACTTTATATAGAGCTTTCAAGAACATAGAGGAACCAGATTTGTTGATATATAGACCTGATTATTCAGAAATTCGTTTTGCTGAGTCAAAAAGATTGGATACTCGTGATAAATTGCGTGAAAGTCAAGTGAGGGGACTTGTACTTTTATCAGCATTATTAGGTTGTAAAGTTGATGTATTTGAAATTGTTGAAGAAGGAAAAGATTTTACTCCAGAACCTATCATATGGGAGTTTAAAGTTTAATTTTTAATATGACCCGATCGCATAACACAATAGAGATTTATGATGTTCATAGTCCGCAAAACAGAAATGGCCCCGCTATATATACCAGCAAGGCCATTGAAATTGCATAAGATTATCTTAAACATCATGAATCTCTGGTTGTACTGAACCGTCTGCCGCCAAGAAACTGTTATGGGAAATCAATTTTTACCATAACCATAGAAACGGCTGAATGGCAGTATATAGAATAGTCGAAATGCCTAATATCAGGCTGATAACACAACAAAAAGTGTAAAATTAAGCATAGTTCCCCCCTCCCCCAATATAGGCTTGGCAGAATAGATATTTTGTTTTATCACATGTTACGGTACAGCATACGCATCACTGATAATACCGGCAAATATCATAGCACCGCCACATACAGGGCAGGCATAAACATGCTTGACAACCTTGGGTACAACAGGCCTGACACCGGCAAGCCTGATACAAAGGGTTAGCTTTGTAGAGATATTCCGGCTTGACAGAATACCATAATGCCTGATCTTGGTAAACCCAGATGGAAGCACATGAAGCAGGAACCTGCGTACAAACTCATCGGTTTTAAGGGTCATGAGCTTAACCTTGTTCTTATCCCTGTAATCCTTCCATCTGAAAGTAACATTAGCTTCGTCAAAATCCACAATTCTGGAATTAGATATGGCTACCCTGTGGGTATACCGGCCCAGGTAGTTTACAACATGCAAGGGTGACTTAAAAGGTTTCTTACAGTAGACAACCCAATCAGTCTGGTATAAACTGTTAATGAAGTTCAGGAAGTTCGGATAGCAGTCCAGCATAGCAGCATCTTTGAAGAACTGAATATTGCCGTTTTTAAAGGCTTCCTTGAGATAATAAAGGACCTTGCCCCTGAACTTGCGTGACATCACCTTAACCGGGATAAAGAATTTCTTGCTTGAGTGTACGAATCTAAGGCCGTCATTAGAGAGGCCGCCGCCCGGCACTATACAGTGTACATGGGGATGGAAACAAAGATTCTGGCCCCATGTATGTAGCACTGCCGTAGCTCCCACCTGAGCACCGAGGAACTTGGGGTCCTTAGAAAGCTCAGTAATAGTATCACCAGCAGATTTCAAAAGGATAGAATAAAGGAGCCTTTGGTTTTGATAAATTATCGTATTAAGCTCCTTGGGCAGAGTAAATACCACATGGAAATATTGAGTGGGTAAGACCTTTGATAATTGTGCCCGGGCCCATTCCTCCTGTTTGGAGCCCTGGCATTTAGGACAGTGCCTGTTTCTACATGAATTATATGAAATATGTATATGCCCACAGCTGCTGCAACGGTCGGTGTGCGAGCCTAAAGTATCCGTTCTGCAGCTTCTTATGGCATAGAAGGCTTTCCTTTGGTCAGGGGATAGACCATAAGGCTTAACAGCATTGAAGACATCCTGTATCTCAGGCATTGTCCATACCTCCATCCAGTGGACTTTTCACCGACGAAAGGCGTTTAGCTGAAAGATGAAGGTAAATACAAGTAGTATTAATATTGGCATGGCCCATAAGAACCTGGATAGTTCTAAGGTCCGTATCATTCTCAAGAAGGTGTGTGGCAAAGCTGTGACGAAGGGAATGCACCGAAACGGGTTTGGAAATACCCGCCTTCTCCTTGGCAGTTTTAAACACCTGCTGAATATTTCTTGCAGCAACAGGTTTACCCTTAATCATGCCTGGGAAGAGAAGGTCATCAGGCTTGTACAGTTTCCAGTACTCCCTGAGCAGCTTAAGGTTTTCCTCCCCCAGCACAGTAAACCTGTCCTTGCCTCCTTTGCCGCAGCGGACCCTTAACAGCATATTAGAAGAGTCAATGTCTGAAACAGTCAGCCTGAGGGCTTCGCTAATCCGCAGGCCGGAAGAATAGATAGTAAGAAGAATGGTCTTATGTTTAAAATTATGTACATGCTTAATGATAGACATAATCTCATCCCGGGATAGAACATAGGGAAGCTTCTTCTGCTTCCTGGGACGAACAATGACATCATCAGACCAGCCGCGGCTTAAAACAGAGTTAAACATAACCTTGAAAGCATTACAGGAAATATTAATATTACTGTAGCTGATACCTTTATTAATCCGGTAATGAAGATACTGCTTAATCTCATCTGGTGAGATCTGGTCAGGAGGCTTGCCTGAATACTTTTCAAGCAGCCGTACATGACTGAGGTAGTGTTTTTGAGTGTGGGGTGAATACCCACGTAGTTCCATCTCAAACTTCATTTTGTCATAAAGGCTTGACATATGATAAATCATCCTTCCTATAATAAATTTACTGGAAAGATGATACCACAAAACGGGGTACCACGCGCTACCGCGCAGCGGTTTAGTACAACACTGTGTTCCCACTGCGGGGCTTTCGCCCCTTGGATGCAGGAAGCAAGGCTTTCGGGTAGGAGCAGCACCACACCTGCTCGCTAACCAAGTCGGTCTTCGCATTAACCCACCCAAAGGGTACCCGGGCATGAGCGAAGACCTGTAAGCTCGCAGGCGTCGGGAACACATAACCGTTATGTGAAACCACATGTGTTATTTTATGTATCCATGACGTTTCTGTGGAGAACGAATATTTATCTTAAATATTTTTTCAGTCGTGTAACATTATGACATATTAAGTATGTAGTATTTATTTGAATTTTGTTTTTATATAAATCTTGAATTTAATCTTAAAAATGGGGGGAATGATATGAAAAATCCAGAAACAGATTATAGTTTGATTGGAGAGTATAATAAGATTGGTGGTTGGTTAGTATTAGTCGGTATTACTATGGTTATAAGCCCATTCTTTCATTTTAATGTAATAAATGAAAATTTAAAATTATATTCTCCAGATAAGTGGAACAAATTAATCAATAATCATCCATTGTGGTCTATTCTAATAAGTTTTGAGACAATTACATCCATTATACTTTTAGTGGTTAGTGTAGTTTTACTTATTGCTTTTTTAAAGAAAAAAGTCTATTTCCCAAGTTTAATGATTATTTATAGAGTTCTGAATTTAGTGATAGTTATTACTATTAGTCTTATTGCCGTCCAAATTCCATATATAGCAAACGGAAACATTCAAGAATATATATCAGCTATTATTGGACAAAGTTTAGCTTGTGCAATTTGGATTCCATATTTCATAAAATCTAAACGTGTAAAGAGAACGTTTATCAATTAATTTATATACCCAATATTGATTCCACTGCAATAACTCCTGTATAAAACTGGTAAGCTTGCACATTGAAAACTTCACAAAACCATTGATAATACTGGACTTCAAGGCGCTTTTATGGTATACTTAACCTAGTAAATATAAACATATTTGGTATACAAAGGAGAGGGTAGAATGTTCAGAGCGAACCATAATCATAACCAGCAAACACTTTTTGACAGTACCCAGTGGATGAACCCAAAAATCCTTGAAAAGCTTGAAAAATCATGGGCTCCCATCTTC
>JABUEW010000208.1 GCA_013314855.1 Bacillota bacterium
AAAGGGTGTTGTTGACATGCCCAGAAAAGCGTTGCGCTTAGATATCAAGGTTATAGTGTTATCCGATGACTTAAACGTATGGTTAAATTTATGTAATATTATTATATAATTGGATAAAATTACTAATAAAGGCACTATTATTAGATAAGAATAAAATTTTCATGCTTCAGCTCTGCGGAAGTATTGAATAATTTGAAATATAATGATATTCTATTTATAACGGCAGACCATGGATGTGATCCTACAACCCCGAGTACGGATCATTCTAGGGAATATGTACCCTTGCTGGTGTACGGAAAGAATATAAAGCGGGGTATAGAGCTTGGGACAAGGCAAACATTTGCAGATTTGGGGGCAACAATTGCTGAGTATTTAGACACAAACTTTACTGGAGAAGGCACTAGTTTTTATAATTTAATTTACGGATTAATCTAATAACAAATATCAGTAAGGACGTAGCATTATGAGAATGTATAATATTATTGAAAAGAAAAGGGACGGTCATGAGCTTTCATATGAAGAGATAAAATTTTTTATCGAAGGTGTTTGCAAAGAAAGTATACCCGATTACCAGATATCGGCATTATTAATGGCTATTTTTATCCGTGGAATGAGTGCAAGAGAGACGGCAGATCTGACCAGAATAATGGCAGATTCCGGTGAAAAGATGGATCTGTCTTTAATTAAGGGAGTAAAAATGGATAAACACAGCACCGGTGGGGTCGGTGACAAGACTACATTGATTGTTGCACCAATTGTTGCAGCGTGCGGTGTATTGGTTATTAAAATGTCGGGTAGAGGTTTAGGGTATACAGGCGGTACGGTAGACAAGCTTGAATCTATCCCAGGGTTTAGGGTTGCTCTTGAAAGAGATGAAATTATTAAAAATATAAAAAAAATCGGAATTTCTTTAACAGGGCATGCAGCAGGAATGGTTCCGGCAGATAAAAAGTTGTATGCTTTAAGAGATGTAACAGCCACTGTAGATAGTATTCCTCTTATAGCAAGCAGTATTATGAGCAAAAAAATTGCATCCGGGGCGGATAAAATACTGCTTGATGTTAAATGTGGCAGTGGAGCATTTATGAAAACTCTTGATCAGGCCATAACTCTTGCCGCACTAATGGTAGATATTGGTAACAGAGTAGGAAAAGAAACAGTAGCAGTTATCACAGACATGGATGTACCCTTAGGCAATGCTATAGGAAATTCCTTAGAAATAATTGAAGCTATTGAAACTCTCAAAGGGCGGGGTCCCACAGATCTTAAAACTATTTCTCTTGAACTTGCCTCTCACATGATTTATCTTGCCGGTTATGGCGATATAGAGTACTGCCGTAGTAAAGTAAAAGAGGTTGTAGATAACAGAAAAGCCCTAAATAAATTTAGGGAACTAATAAAAGCACAGGGGGGGGATGAGGAAATCGTAGAAAATTATAATCTTTTTAAACAAGCTTTATACAAATATGAGTTAGTATCAGAGACAGAGGGATATATAGAATCAATAAATGCCAAACTGATAGGGAACGCTTCCGTTATACTGGGAGCAGGTAGGGAAACAAAAGATAGCCCTGTTGATTATTCGGCAGGTATATATCTATATAAAAAAATCGGCATGGAAGTGAAAAAGGGAGACATCCTTGCTGTATTATACACAAATAAAGAAAATTCTATAGAGGAGGCTGTTGCCATGTTAAAAAAGAGTTTCAGCTACTGCCGGTGTATGCCTCAGACAAGGCCATTAATACTTGCTTATATTGATTCCGAACATATATATAAATATGTAGATAAATAATGCTATATAAAGCAGAATATAGATGAGAAGTTTTGCATAACAATTTACTAAAGACAAATACCTGGAGGGAAAATCCGTGTTTAAAAGAAAAGTTTCTATTTATGTAATTTTTATACTTATCCTTATAACTTTGTTTTTTCCTGCACAAATTGTTTTTGCCACTGTTAATCAGTATGACGCAGCTGAAGTGGCAAAAATAATGGAAGGAACCGATGTATTTAATTTAAAATCAAAGTCCGCAATACTAATGGATGCGTCTACAGGAAATATCCTGCTGGAGAGTAATAGTCGGGAAAAAAGGCCAATTGCAAGTATAACAAAAGTAATGTCTATGATACTGGTAATGGAAGCAATAGAAAATGGGAAATTAGCCTTTGACGATATGGTGTCGGTATCCGAGTATGCATATGGATTCGGAGGATCTCAGGTTTATTTGAAACCGGGAGAAGAGTTTACCGTGCATGAGATGATGAAAGCTGTAGCCATTCATTCTGCTAATGATGCTACTGTTGCTCTTGCTGAAAAAATTGCAGGGAGTGAAGAAGCTTTTGTAGCCATGATGAATGAAAAGGCTGAAGCACTTGGGCTTTCAGATACTCATTTTATTGATTGTTCCGGACTTGCAACTGAAGGACACTATAGTACTGCTTATGATGTTGCAATAATGTCCAGGGAAGTTGTAAATAAATACCCTAAAATCCTGGAATACACAAAAATATGGCATGATACCTTCAGAAACGGTGAATTTTCTCTTGACAATACAAATAAACTTATAAGACACTATCCAGGTACAGTGGGCCTAAAAACCGGCTATATTTCTGCTGCAGGATATTGTCTTTCAGCGGTTGTAAAAAGAGATAACCTTACATTAATATCAGTAGTATTAGGTGCTCCCGATTCAAACACAAGATTTGCCGAATCAAGAAAACTTCTTGATTATGGGTTTGCTAATTTTGAGACAACCAAATTAGAAGAAAAAAATACTGAAATAGGTATAATTGAGGTCAGAAAAGGTTTAAAAACCAGTGTAAGGGCACTGCTTGCCGATGACGTAGTTGTTTTATTAAAAAAAGGTACCAAGCAACAAATTGAACGTCACAGTAATATTGAACCCTTCCTGATTGCTCCAATACAGGAGGGCCAAAAGGTTGGAGAAGTTATTTATAAGCTTGAAGGGCAAGAAATAGCAAGGGTTGATATAATAGCTGAAGAAAGTATAGAAAAGGCATCGTTTATAAAATTATTTTTAAGAATGATACTGGAATGGTTTGGAATAGGGAAGAATAAGAGCAATCGCTTCTAAAAAAAAGGGGAGATAAGCTTGCTGTTAAGATATCCGCCAATAATAATAGTATACCTTGTACCTGTAGTACTTGTTTCTGTTACTTTTCATGAGGTAGCTCATGCTTATTGTTCATATAAGCTTGGAGATCCTACTGCAAAAAATATGGGAAGGATCACTTTAAACCCATTGAAACATTTAGATATATTAGGCACAATTATGATATTGGTTTCCGGTTTTGGCTGGGCTAAACCTGTACCCATAAACCCCATGTATTATAAAGATCGTAAAAAAGGGACCATGTTGGTTGGTATTGCAGGGCCTCTTTCGAATATTCTGCTAGCACTTTTATTTTCTTTTCCCATGGCTTTTATAGGTTATCGCTACGGAAGCGTTCCAATTGAGGCTTTTTTTAATGTTGACCAATTTTATTTCTTTAGGTATTTCCTGCCCCAATCCATTGTGTTTAATTTAAGTAGGTTTTTCTATATTATAAACATCAATTTGGCAGTATTTAACATTTTACCCGTACCCCCATTAGACGGTTCAAGAGTATTATCCGGAATTCTTCCTCAGAGGCAGTATTTTAAATTATTGCAGTATGAAAACTATATAGCTGTAATATTTCTCCTGATAATTTTTATTTTCCCAGGAATTCTTTATAAAGTTATGTTTCCTTTTATTTGGCTATTGGAAACTGCCATAAGGTTTATTGCAATGCCGTTGCTGAGAGTATTTATTTAACAAAAAGTTAATAAAAAATGCTTGCTAAAATTACTTATTTAAGTATACATTGGCTATAAAATGTTGACAAAGGTATATATTCAAAGTTAAAAAATGCTTGCTAAAATTACTTATTTAAGTATACATTGGCTCAGAGATGAAGCACGAATTTAAAAGAAAGAGAAAACAAGAGTTATAGAGAGTAGCAAAAAAATATTTTCGCAAAACCGAGTTGGACACGTACAAGATTAGTATTGTATAGTAGACTTGGGGGAGGTAGGTAATCAAGTCATGAACAATACTAATAGAACATTTTCAGGTAGGACATTTAGTCCTGAAGATATAGAAATGATAAAAT
>JABUEW010000209.1 GCA_013314855.1 Bacillota bacterium
GCATACAGGAAATAGAATTAAGGAATTTAGGCATGAATGATATACAAATTGCAGAACATTTTAAAAACGGCCTTGTATTCATAACGGAAACAGGAAACCATGTTCAACCGAGGAACTTTGACAGAACCTTAAAAGGCATATTAAAAAGGGCAGGACTTGAAAAAATAAGGATACACGATTTACGGCATACCTTCGCATTGTTAAGCTTACAAGCCGGTACAGATATAAAAACCCTTCAAAATGATTTAGGACATGAAAGCATACAAACTACACTAGATAAATACGGACACGTAAACGAAATAATGAAACGTGAAGCCGCTAATAGGAGAAGTCAATTATTAAAATCTGTAATATCCCATAAGTAAAGTTACAAGTAAAGTAGGCATAAAAAAACAGGTTTCAGAAATCCTGAAACCCTGGTGCGCCCAGCAGGAGTTGAACCCGCAACCTTCTGATCCGTAGTCAGACGCTCTATCCAATTGAGCTATAGGCGCATATTTCATACATATGATATATATGAATACATATGATATATATGATATATATATATTAATATAAATAAGTCAAAAAATCAACTCCAAAATTTTCCTATTTAAATCCTATATTTTCCATTATTAGTAATTATTCCTGTTATTTGCTCCAAATTTTTCATATCACTTTTTGTAAACAATTTGCGAAAAACTTATATAAAATCATATTTAGCAATAATAATCTTACATTAAATTCTTAGATAGGGTTTATACTTTTTGAATTATGGCAATTGTATATGATATAATTGGTAACGTGTATAATTTATTTTTTACATAAAGTGTTTTATAAAATATTTATTTAATTAATATAATAAATATTTAAATATTCCCATAATGGAGAGAGGATGCTGATTATGTACTTTCAGGAATATAAATCGATTTTGTATTCCGACACCCTTGTGCCTGATATATTTATAAGTGAATATTTGCCATCCATGCCGGGAGAACAGGTAAAGGTATACTTATACTGCCTTTTTCTTAGTAAATACAACAAAAAAGCAACCACCGAAGACCTCTCAAAAAAACTGGGAATGGATTATGATAGCGTAAGCAATGCAATTTCCGCCCTTGTTAATCTTGGGGTAATGAGCAGAAAAGATAACACCATCAATATATTAGATTTGAAAGAAAAGGAAATAAATAAAATATACAGGCTGAAATCAACTTCAACACCTGAGGAAGCTATTTTAAGTTCCGAAAGAAATGCCAAGCGGAGAAAAATAATTGCAGCAATTAATAATAACTTCTTCCAGGGGCTAATGTCCCCATCCTGGTATACTAATATAGACGCCTGGTTTGACAAATACAAGTTTGAAGAAGATGTAATGTATGCCCTTTTCCAACATTGTTACGATTATAAAGGCCTATCTCCGAGCTATATTGAAAAAGTGGCCGATAATTGGCACAGTAAGAATATCATAAATAGTTTTGACCTGGATACATATTTCATACAATATCAGAAAGTAAAGGATATTAAGCAAAAGATAGTAAAAAAGCTAAAACTCAATAGATTTCTTACAGAGTATGAAGAAGAGTATGTAGAAAAGTGGGTAGAAAACTTTGGCTTTAATTTTGAAATAATTGATCTTGCCCTAAAGAAAACCACTTCAAAAACTAATCCTAATTTCAATTATGTACACGCTATTTTAAAAGATTGGGCTGAAAAAGGTTTTAAATCCAGGGAAGAAATACTTGAGTATGAAAAAAGCAAAAAGCGAAGTTACAACAAAAAACAAGACCAAGACTCTGCTGTGCCTCAGCATAGCAATTTTGAGCAGAGGAAATATGATGAAGAATACTACGATAAATTCTTTGACAACATAGAAAAATGAAGATTTTTAAGGTAACTTTGAAAAGCAATTACTTTAAAATAGGCAAGTAATCACGGGAGGGCATTCCGATTAACAATGAACACAAACATATATAATTTAATAAAAAAAGAATACGAAAAAAAGCAAAGACAAGCCTATGAAAAGCTTATGGATAAAAAGAAAGAAGTGTTTTCCGCAATACCCGAATTGGAAGAAATAGAAAATAAAATTCAGGCATCAGGCCTTACATACAGTAAGCTGATATTATCCGGCAAAAAATCATGGGATACTGAAGTTTCAGCCCTTCTTTTGGATATGGAAAAGCTTAGGAACAGAAAAAAACTGTTGCTTGAAGCAAACCATTATCCCCAGGACTATCTTGAGCCTGAATATGAATGTGAAAAGTGCAAAGATACGGGATTTATTGACGATAACGGTATTGCAGTAAAATGTCATTGCTACCGCCAAAAGCTTATTAATTACCTATATGACCAGTCGAACTTAAGCCTGGTTAAACTGGAAAATTTTAATACCTTCAATGAAAAATACTACCCTGACATAGTTGATGAAAAAAGGTACGGGATTAAAATATCACCCAGGGAAAACATTTTGAAGATAAAAGACAGGTGCATTGCTTTTATTAATAATTTTGACTCACGAGATGAGAAAAACCTGTTTTTCAGCGGTCCACCAGGGGTTGGAAAAACTTTCATGGCAAGCTGTATAGCCAGGGAACTGCTTAACATGGGGAAGACTGTCCTCTACCAAACTGCGCCTGTAATGTTCAGCACAATTAATGAGTATAAGTTCAGGTTCTCCGGAACTGAAGAATATAGTGATACGGCTTACAGGAATATTTTTGAAGTAGAGCTTCTTATAATAGATGATTTGGGAATTGAGCCAACAAGCCCTGCAAGATACGCAGAACTTTTAACTATACTTAATACAAGGCAGGCAAATAACCTCACCCGTCCTTGTAAAACCATAATATCAACCAATATCGGCCCAAAGCAGTTATATGAATATTATACTGAAAGGGTAGTGTCCCGTATTGTGGGTTATTTTGACAGGTTAATATTTGCAGGAGAAGATATCAGAACAATAAGGAAATAAAGCTTTAAGTATTACAAACCCAGCAACTTGTAGATAAAACTTGCAACCTGGCTTTCAAAACCCTTTAATACCATTCCTTGCATGTAATATATGGTGCCTAAGATTAGCACTCCAGGAATAAAACCCAAAAGCTCCTTCTTATTTGTTTTTTCTTTTTCCCTGGTTATTTTTTCAACATCCTGACCGGTATTTTTTACTAAGGCAAATAATAAAGCAGCCAATATAATTACACTTATCATTATTATAAATGCCCATACTATAATAACAGCAACCAACTGCTCCAGCGGCATTTTATTGAACATGTCAAACAAAAGTTCCGGGTCCGTATTTGGCTCAACTCCTGCCATTTTTGAAATATCCGACAATTTGTTGGCTGCAAACATAACCAGGACTCCTGCGGTATTATTGACAAAATGGGCAAATATGCCTCCATAAAGGGAATTGGTTCTGTAAACTATAAACCCTATAAGGGCCCCAAGTAAGAATGTACCGAAAAGCCTTTCAAAATGAATATGCATAATACTGAAAAGAAAAGCAGTAAGAATTATTGAAGCCGCTGCTCCCAGTTTTTCCAGGCCTCTCTGGACAACCCCCCTGAAAAGGACTTCTTCGCATATACCGGCAGCTAAACCGACAGAAAGTATATTCAAAACAAGTCCCCCATAACTGGTAACGGCCGGGGGTTGGACTATAATAGTTTTTCCGAAAATATACCATACCAGCCATATATTTATCATGTTGAACATCCCTACTACAGGTATGGAGAAAATCATAATCCAGAATATCAGGAAAAGGTTTAAAAAGCCGACCTTATTAAGCCTTAATACTTTTTTGATATCATACTTGAATATTACGAGTGATATAATCGCAGGGAGGAGAATAAGCACTACTTCCGTAATTAGCACTCCCGAGTAAAAACCCTTTTTTTGTACCCTGTAACCAATAAGTATAAAAAGAATGACAATTATTGAATACAGTACCCCCACCATCAATATGCCGGGTTTACGTACGGATTTGTCTTCCAAATTCTCCCGGTATAATTCACCTTTATGGTAAAATTCCACAAACCATCTCTCCTATACTTTTACAATTAACTGCTATAATAACATAATAACAATTATTTCTAATATGTGCAATTAAATTTTACAAATGG
>JABUEW010000210.1 GCA_013314855.1 Bacillota bacterium
TACTACAGCGAAATAAAATTTAGTACTGGACATTGACAATTTCATAGTGTATAATTGTACTGGGGGTTGGTGAAAACATTTTAATACATTAATAGCCCTTAGTACAATAATGAAAGTGGCATTATAATGAAAAAAGAAATATATCTTGATATAAGGCCGTTGACAGGGACTGTCGGAGAGTACCTGCCGTTAACAGTTTCTATTGTCAACAAGAGTGAATTAGAGCCATTATGGGACTATATGGTTGGCAAATACCATTATCTTGGTTACGATAAAATGATCGGTCCAAGGATTAAGTATCTTGTCACCTATAAAGGTACTCCCATTGCAGCATTAAGTTATAATCGGGCAGCTTTAAAGGTAGGTGTACGGGATAGGTTCATAGGATATGATGAAGACGGCAAGAGGATTTTCTTGAAGCATATAGTAAACAACAACCGTTTTCTCATATTACCTTGGATTAAGATAAAGAACCTCGCATCTTACCTTTTATCGCAAACCCTCAAGAGGCTCAAAATCGATTGGGTCAAGATGTATGGCACCCGCCCTCTGCTAGTAGAAACGTTTGTGGACCATTCGAAATATAGCGGCACTTGTTACAAGGCTGCAAACTGGATTTATCTTGGAGAAACAAAGGGATTCTCCAAGGAAGGAAATACCTTTGTGTATCACGGTAACAAAAAAGCCGTTTATTTATATATTTTGAACAGGAATTATAAATCCTTTGTACCCTGTCACCAACCCCACAAAAAGCGTGAGAAGGTGTCTAATATGATGCTAAATATTCCTGACTGGAATCCTACAATTCTTGAGGATGTCGGTATTACGGTTGAGGAAGTACAAAACTTAGGTTCAATGCTGGACGATTATCTTTCTATTTACGATGAATGCTACACTCATGTAGGCCAGCGTAAGAACTGTGAGGGTTTCGTCAAGGGACTTCTAAGCAATGTCGACAGGAAATCCATTGAACCTATTGCCCTGGAATATTTCGGAGAAAAGGGAGTCCGCCCGATGCAGATATTTTTCAAATCCTCCCTGATGGATGATGAAAAGATGCTTGAAATTTACCAGGGGAGGTTGTCTTCGGATATTGCCGAACCTGACGGGATGCTAAACATGGATGGCTGTGATTTTCCCAAGAAAGGCAAAGCATCCGTTGGAGTGCAACGTCAGTACTGCGGCATCCTTGGCAAGAGGGAAAACTGCCAGGCAGGTGTCTTTATCGGATATTCCAGTAGTAAAGGTTATGGACTTGTTGACCGTAGGTTATACATGCCGGAAAAATGGTTTACCGAAGAATATCAAAAACTGCGTGAAGAAAGCTGCGTACCTGAAGATATTCAATTTAAAACCAAAGTTGATATTGCTTCTGACATGCTCAAGAGCACTATAGCATCAGGTAAATTTCCTGCAAAATGGATTGGCTGCGACTCATTTTTCGGCAGAGACAAGGAATTTCTTGCTTCGCTTCCTGAAAATTATTACTATTTTGCAGATATTCCCGAAAACCTGAAGGTATTCATACAAATGCCTGTTATTGGTGTACCCGAGAAAAATGGACGTGGTAAAAGATTCACAAAGGAACGTGCCTTAACAGATCCCATCCCGGTTTCCAGTATTGCCAACGATACTTCCATACCCTGGCAGAGGATAATTTTGGCTGAGGGTTCCAAGGGCCCCATCGTTGCCGATGTAAAAATCCTAAGAGTTATTGATGCGGAAGATATCGGTGGAAAAACTTATTTACCTGGCAAGGAGCAATGGCTTTATATCCGCAGGTATACCGATGGCAAAACAAAATTCTCCCTCTGCAATGCACCGGAAGATATTCCAATGGAAGAGCTTCATAAGGCTGCTACTATGCGATGGCCTATAGAGCAGTGTTTTGAAGAATGTAAAAGTTATCTTGGAATGGGTGACTATGAAGCTCGTTCCTGGCCTGCTTGGCATAAACATATGTTGCTGGTTATGGTTGCACATCTCTTTATTACAGAACTGAGATTTTACTTTAAAAAAAACTCCGGTTCTAACCATGCCACAGGCCAAACGTCTTATTGAAGCATCTCTGTCAGGCAATCTTGACTCCATTCGTAAAGCTATTCAGAAAACTGATTATTATTTACGACGAAATCACTGTGCTTATACTTCTCACAGAAAGAAATCGCTATTGAAACTCCAGCCACTTTCAAACACCGTATGAAATTGTCAAAGAACAAATTTTTCGCTGTAGTATTATTTATTTTTTATTTAATGCAAAAAAAATTAAGCTGATTTTTATTTTGATTTATTTTTTATTTATTTCTATGATTTACGAAGTGATGTGATTTAAAAATAGTTTATAACATAGCAAGAAGACCAAAGCTATTCAATTCCTCTTAAAGCTTCTACTTGATTGTTTCCTGGCAAATATAGCTTAAATAAATATCTAAGCTGCACAATGATCAACGGCGCTTTAGCGATTATAACAAGTACATTAAGCACAGTATTTATTACTTTCATGCCTAGTCATACACATCCTTCCTTATTCGAATTATCTTTCCTACCTCCTCCATCATGGAAATTCATGCTTTTCATCGTATCTTTACTAGTTTTCAGCTGACATCACTGATTTGTTTGACATCCATACCAATGGTAAGTAGTTTTTTTGCTATCTCTATTTTACAAGTTTTTCTCCTTTAATCTTGCCTTGCATCTTACCTTGCATTTTCATCTCTTCCCTCATATTGCGTATTGCTATCTCCAAGGCGTAAACCATTTCATCAACCTCCTTCTTTTTCATCAATAATCTTTTCTATTTCTCCTTTTTCCTCCTCTGTCATCCCGTACGTTTCAATATTTTTAAGCCATACCTTAAATAATTTGAGATCCTCTTTGCTCATCTTATTTAACTGCTCAACTAGTTTTTTTAGCCTCATAATTATTTCGTTATACCGAGGTATAAAAGACTTTGCACTTTTTACCCTTCAAGTATTCTGCAAGTTTTATGCAAAGCCTACTGGAAATCTCGTGATGGAAAGTGCCCGGTGAGAATAAAAGGAATATTTCTCCATTTATGAATTCCATTCTCAAATTGCTTTTCTCATATATTTCCATAAATTCATCATAGGGTACTTTTTTGCCGCCATATTGGTAATCAAGAGCTTCTTCCTTTATTGTCAAGTATCGTTCGAAATCCGTTATGTATGGCGAAAATCTCACAGCTTTTTTCCCGTTCTTTGTAATGACCACTTCGTGATTGGCAATAGCATAATCCAGGTACTTCAGGGAAAAGCCTGCCTGTAGCAGCAAAGAAGTATGTGGAGGAAGGCTCAAAATACGTGATTGTTTATGCCGGACAATACTTTGGTATCTTCGGCTTTCTTGAGTTTATCCAGTTGTATGCATCATGCAGCGCAGAAGTGAAGCAGCGCCTGGATCCGATTCTAGGTAAAGTATAGCATGGGAAAGGGGTTGTTTTTCAAATTCCGAATTGAAATTGAAGTTAGGTGCGATTTATTTTTGTGTAACATATAATTCCATAAATGGATGTAATCATCCTGAACAACCAACCGATTAAAATATATGATGTTATCAGAATTATGCCTATAAGAAGGTTTTGATAACATGAAAAGAGACGAAAAACAGAGTGTAGACAATATTTTGCGAGAATATAAAGAAGAATTACAAAATTTGTTTAAAGGCAAAAAGACAAAGAGTTTTGATGAAATTACAGGTGAAGCAATTGAAAAAATGAAAAATGAACTAAAAAAAGCAGCAGAACAAATTACAGAAGAAGAAAATAAAAAAACAAAAGGAAAATGCTCCATTTGTGGACGAGAAGTAAGAGTAAACCAGTATGATGCTGAAAAAGAAATAGTGGGGATACATTTCAAATTGAATATAAAAAGGGATTTATACTTTTGTCGACATTGCGGTTGTGGGTTTGCTCCGATAGATGAAGCATTTGATTTATTTGAAGACCACAATATAACAAAGGATATGGCGGAGGAAATGGCATATTCCGGTCAGAATTGCCTGTCGTTTGAAAAAGGGGCAGAAAATATAAAGAGATATC
>JABUEW010000211.1 GCA_013314855.1 Bacillota bacterium
TTATCAATCCTTGCCATTGTGTTAACCACCATCCTATAAAATGTTTATGGTTAACATAATACAATAAAATGCATGGTTTGTGGTATGGATATTTTTACCTTGTGATACCTTTATCGTAATCTATATAGATAGAAGTTTAGTATCAATGGCAGGAGGAACAATATGCATCATTATGTCAATTATAAAAAAAGAAGGTTATGTATTTAAAAAAGTAAACGGATTATAAAGGGGGTATGGCAAACTAGGGTATAAATTTTTATTAGTGAAAAACGAGGGTAAAGGAAGCAACTTGTTTTCTGCGAAAAAGACATAAAAATTATTTAGAAGGGGTGTTTATTATGAAAAAAACGTTCGTTATGATGATTTGTGTTTGCATTTGCCTATCTCTATTTTTAACAGCTTGCTCAAGTCCTAGTGCCGGAGAAGAAAATTCAACGCCAACAACAGGAAGTATAGACGGTACTTATTGGAAATTTGCTACCCTTGCAGTTGGCAGCTCATGGTATGTATACGGTGCTACAATAGCTGATGTTGCTAGCCGTTTTGATCCGGGCCTTCAATTTGATGTTCTTCCAAACTCAGGCGGAGTTGGTAATCTTCTTCTACTTCAGAAGAAACAAGCAGATATAGGATTAGGATTTAATAATGTTAATGCATGGGGATATAACGGCATATTGGCCTTTGAAGAGAACGGCGCTATACCTAGTCTTAGGGGTCTTGTTGCATGTTTAGACCAGATGTATGTAGGCATCGCCGTAAGAAATGGTAGTGGTATTGATAAGATAAGAGATATCGCTGATAAGAAAATGCCTATAAGACTTATGACTGCTGAAAAAGGAAGCGCAAGTGAATACACAACTCGCGTTGTTCTAGAGTCTATTGGTTGTACTTATAAGGATATCGTCGCTTGGGGAGGTTCTGTTGAGCATACGGACTTCGCTAGTATCGTTCAAGCATTTAAAGATGGCAGGTGTGACTTATTTATGCAGCATATTTCAGTTGGCCATGCCGCATTTACAGAACTTTGCGTTTCTGCTGATGTTAAAGTTGCAGAGCTTGATGACAATTCGATAGAATTTATGAAAACAAAAGGTTATTCTGTAGCAGTTCTACCTGCAAACAGCTTTAATAAGCAGACAGAGGAAGTAAGATGCGCAGGCATCACAACCTGCCTTGTAACAACAGATAGTCTTCCGGAAGAAGCTGCATACAGAATTACCAAGGCAATATACGAAAATAAAGAGGATCTTATTAGAGGTCACGTAGGATTTAATGGTTTCAACAAAGAACTTGCTGGCTCTTCTGAAGCTCTTGGGGGTCTTCCCATGCATCCGGGTGCAGTTAAATACTATAAAGAAATCGGACTGTTGAAAGACTAACTTCAAATAATAGATTAGCTTTTAGAACAGACTTGGGAAGGTGATTATAATTGAATACTACATCAACAAAAAAGAGTATTAGAAGCAATACATTGAAAATTGTAGCATTACTGTGGGTAACCTTTCAGTTCTATATAGCCTTTTACATAGGAATCCCCACAATTGTTGCTAGGACTGTGCACGTTGCGTTTGCAGCTTCGATAGTATACCTGACAAATCCTCTTTCTAAAGATGACAATCACTATGCTTTCATATTAGATATGTTGTGTTCAGTCTTCTTCGTAGGAGCTACAATCTTTGCGATTTATAATGGTGAGCGCTATCTTTCTCGCATGGCATATATCGACCCAGTCTTTTTATTTGACAAAATAATGGCTATTACATTCATTGTTCTTTTGATTGAGGCGTGTAGACGTGTATTAGGTCTTTCAATGACCGTCGTTGTGCTCGTATTTATCAGTTATGTGTTTTTTGGTTCTTCTCTGCCCGGTGTGTTCAGGCACAGAGGTATAGATTTTATAAGTTTTATTGAGTTACAATTTATGACTACAAATGGTATTTTCGGAACAGCATCTGGTGTATCGGTAAGCACAGTATTCTATTTTATGATATTTGGAGCCTTTCTTTCGGCAACGCCTGCTGGGAAATTGTTTATCTCTTTAGCTAAGTTTGCAACCCGCAAGGCCAAGGGGGGTGAGGGTAAGACAACAATTATTGCCTGCGGTCTGTTTGGTATGATAAGCGGAGCTGCTTCTGCGAACGTCGCATCAACCGGTATGCTAACATACCCAGCCATGGAAAAAGCCGGGTTTAGACCGCTATTCGCTGCATCTGTGCTTGCCATAGCTGGAGCTGGCGGTCAGCTAATACCACCGATTATGGGAGCTGCTGCTTTTCTAATGGCAGATCTTGTTGGCGTTTCCTATTTTAATATTATTCTATACGCTACTATACCCTCTATCCTTTATATCATGTCGCTCTACTTCCTCGTTCATT
This sequence comes from Bacillota bacterium, assembly GCA_013314855.1. NCBI lineage: Bacteria > Bacillati > Bacillota > Bacillota bacterium. The sequence goes on from JABUEW010000211.1 coordinate 2,376, forward strand.
TCGAGGCAAAGAGGTGTAACATCATTTCTGAACCTGTTGATATACCAGATCTAAAAAAACAGATAAGAAACTATTTCTACCTTCTTGTTCCATTGGTAATTCTTGTTGGCCTTATTGCCACAGGAAAATCTTTAATGTATTCTGCGGTTCTTTCTCTAATCGTTCTTGTTGTTCTTTGCACATTCAAAGCGGATTCTAGACTCAGCTTCATGAAAATTTTAGACACACTGATTAAAGGCGCTGTTTCGGCTGTTATAATTGCAATTCCATGCGCTATTGCAGGGATTATTGTTGGAATACTTACTCACACGGGTCTTGGCTTGAAGGTTAGTTCCATGATTGCCGCTATGGCCGGAGGCAACCTGTTGCTCGCACTCTTCTTAAGCATGCTTATGGTTATTGTCCTTGGTATGGGTATGCCCACAAGTGCCGCATATATCATGAGTGCAGTCATTCTTGCACCTGCACTCCAGAAACTTGGTGTAATGCCTATCGTTGCTCATATGTTTATTTTTTACTTTGCCAACCTTTCGATGATAACTCCTCCGGTAGCCTTAGCGTCTTACACTGCTGCAGGTGTTGCTAAAACTCCATTCTGGGGAACCGGTATAGAGGCCTTCAAGCTGAGTATGGTTATATTCTTAATTCCATATATATTTGTCTTTAGTCCTGCTTTGCTCGGCATTGGAACACCTTTAGAAATATTATGGGTAGTATTAACAACGAGTGTTGGGCTGATTGCTATGGCAATTGCGTTAATTGGCTTCTATAAATATAAAGTCCCGATGGTTATGCGTTTTGTATTGGCCGCTCTTTCTATAATGCTTATTATTCCACAATTAACTACAGACATTATCGGATTAGCCGCTTTTGCAGCAACAATATTCTTTTTATCAAGGGAAGAAAAGAAGCTTATAGCATCAGATCTTTAATTTTTGATACTATATATGCTCCATTGTCAACACCTCATTATTTTCCTTTTAGGTTTCGTCACTAAAAAGAATACTATATTTGTGGGGTGCTTGCAATGGAGTTCTTCCATTAAACCGTCCCCACTTGCCCAACGGTCAAGTCACCATTTAAATGGTGACTGTGACTTATTATCCGGCTTTTTACTATTGTTAGGATAACTGCGTATTCCGGATTATCCGGACGGCGTTTCCGGAGGCATCCGGACACCTTATCGGTTAATTTGATTTTACATTAAAGTTTATCGTGGTACAATGTTTTCACATTTTCATGAATCTACCGACCTAATCTCTTTGATTATCTTTTCCGCCATTACTTCCCGCATGGATTTTTTCGAGTCCAGAGCAAGGATATATGCATTGTGAATTACCCTATCCATAATCGCATCTGCTATCGTAGGGTCAGGAAACAAGTCATACCAATGCGTATGGGGAATCTGTCCGGACAGCACGGTGGAAGCTTTGCTGTATCTGCTTTCTGCAATTTCGAGGATATCCATGCTTTCTTCCAGTGTGTAAGGTTTAAGGCCTATGTTGTCCATGATCAGAAGCTTTACATTATCCCGAATTCGACAGTACATAGGCAAAATAAAGGCGCAACAGCTTGTTGCGCAAGGCTTCCGGGGATCGCCATTTCGGGCGCGTGTTACTAGGGACCTTCCCTCTTGGCAGGTACTACCGCAAAGAAG
>JABUEW010000212.1 GCA_013314855.1 Bacillota bacterium
AGTAGCAGACCTTAGAGGACTTGGTCTTGATGAACCCTGGGAACAGCCGGGTTTATACCGTTTACCGCAGCAAGGGTCTTAACGGCATAACGGCATATCGTTTAACATTTTATTGCTGGTTTAAAGGCAGGTTATGACCTGCCCTCTTGCCTCCAAGAGAGGATAAATGAAAAATGGTGGCGTAAAACGGAGGTGTAAGTTAATGTTCAGTATAGAAGAACCATCTCAACCAAATACTGCTAATTACTGGGCTTTTATAGATGAATTGAGATCTGAACTTCACCGCAAACCTCGTTGGAATCGTTATGATCCTAATCCAGGTGAACTGGATCTTAGAAACGGTGTAATAATTCTTAAAAATTTCCCTGACCCTGAAGGGTTGCTTGATACTGCTTGGGAAGATTTAGAAAGGTTTATGGATGATGTATCTGTACCAAGAATTGGAGATTTAAAATCCGTAGAGCTAAAATCTATAGATCCTGAACATGTATTTATTACAATTCAAGCAATTCAAGAGGAACAAGTTAGTAAGGAAAGCTATTGCATTGAGATTGGACAAAGCAGTATAACAATTAAATCCGAAGACACTGAAGGAATAAGGAGAGGGATATTTTACCTTGAGGATCTTATACTGAGCGCAGAAGGCCCATTTCTAACTCCGACAACTATTAAACGTATTCCCTGGGTTAAAAACCGGATATCACGCTGCTTCTTTGGCCCTATCAAGCGTCTGCCTTTCAACCGGGATGAATTAATGGACGAAGTTGATTATTATCCGGATGAGTACCTTAATCGCCTTGCACATGAAGGCATAAATATCCTTTGGCTTACTATAGAATTTCGTGACCTTTGCAAAACTAATATAGTACCTGAATATGGAAAAAACCGTGAAAAAAGGTTAAGCAAGCTTAGCCGAACTGTTGAGAAATGCAGACGCTATGGTATAAAGATATTCTTATTCTGTATTGAGCCTAGGTTATGGGGGGATGAAGACCCATTATTATTAAACCATCCGGAAGTTGCAGGAGCTAAAGTTGGAAATGATATTTGCTTCTGCCCATTTTCCGAAACCTCACAGAAATACTTGTATGAAGCAGTAAAAAGTATTTTTCTGGATGTTCCGAAACTCGGAGGTATAATATGTATAACCCATGGAGAAAGAACGACATCTTGTTTATCAAGTGTATCCGCAGTTACAGAAGCTGAGGTTAATTGTCCTCGATGTTTAGAGAAAGAAAAAGGTGAAATATTGGAAGCTACTCATATACCTATACTACGTGCAATGCATGAAGTTAATCCTGATGCACAGTTTATAAGCTGGCTTTATATGCCTCAGGTATTGCCAACTGCACAGTGGACGTATACTATTCCAGCAAAGCTTCCAAAGGATACAATATTAGTATTTAATTTTGAATCGGGTGGTGAAAAAGAGCAGTTAGGTAAGATTCGGATTGGTGGAGACTACTGGCAGTCATACATTGGACCAAGTCATAGGTTTACAGGGATGGCTTTAGCCTGTGAAAAGGCAGGAATTGAAATGGGTGCTAAAATTCAAGTTGCGCCAACCTGGAGGTTGGATTTTCCAGCAAGCGGGGATAGTATAGGTGAATGTATGATATCATTTACAATTAAAGAGGCTATTGAACTGTGTGAAAAAATGGTGGACTGCTGGAAAAAAGGTGTAGAGATATTAAAAGAGATTTCACACGATTTTGCAGATGACCCTGAACGTTTAAAAGATATAGGAGTTGCTGAAGCTTTGAGCATACAGTTTGAAAGTGGGCTTAATATACTTAGATTTTACGATTTGCGTGACCAAATTTTATGGAACAATCCATTTGACCAAACTGAATTCAATCAGACTACTCTCAATCAAACTAAATTCAATCGTATATTTAATCGGATAAAATGCTTGGATGAAATGGAGGCCATTGTTAAAGAAGAAATTAAACGAAGTTTACGAATGATAGAATTGTGCAAATATGATTCACAGCTTGGTTTCCATTGGGCTATCCTTACCATTTTACCCTAAATTTTAAAACTGCTAGTAATACTGAAGATTCTTCTGAGCAAAGTATTGCGCGCAAGCCGTATTCTGATGTATACATTGGATTCCCAATTGATTGCTTTTACGAAGCAAAGCGCAAAGGACCGGACTGGATTACTAGCTTTGAAATAAATCTGGAAAAAATGCCAGGATATCGGGGGCAATCAGCACTAGCAATTAGTATTGTCAGAAATTTTAAAACAAGCGCTGGGGAAATTCAAGACTCATGGTCTGGAGAGAACCCTCACATACGTCCAAGGCTGTGTTTACACAACTATAACCCCGAAGCAATGGGTCGTTTGGAGTTAAACTAATATTTTTTACCATTGACTTTATTTGGCAAATGACATATTATTGACTTATAAAAACGTTATTACAAATGCAAATTTATTGGGTATTTATTGGAGGTTGAAATATGAATTGGTCAACTACTATTAACCTTGACAAAAGTTTTTTTAATGAGAAGGAAAAGATTCTTGTTGTAAATGAGGGAATATCTGCCTCAACATTTCTTTTTGATAGCGATGTACATGTCTTAAAAACACCGAAAGGAGATGTTTATAAAATGGGAAAAACAAGCTTAAAAGTAGGTTTTGCAAAAGTAGATATTACGCCACCATTGGGTATGTGCATGGCGGGTTATTTTTCAAGACGTGAAGCACAAGGGATTTTAGATCCATTATATGCTTCTGCCTTATCGGTTTCAGGGTTGGACGGATGTAATAAGTGGGTTTTCATTAGTTGTGATGTTATTGGAATAGGGGCTGAATATATTGATATAGTTAAAAAATTAATTAGTAATAGATTAAGTTTATCAGAAGAAAATGTAATGATTCACTCGACTCATACTCATACTGGGCCTTATGTAAGTAAAGTAAATGGAAAAGAAAGGGCAGAAAAACTTGGAGGCCCTGACGAAGAATACATTGCCATGTTGGAGAGAAAACTTGCTGATGTAGCACAGATGGCTTTGAATAATATGAAAGAGGCCAATGTGGATATAGGGTATGGTAGCGAAGAGAGTATATCATTTATCAGGCGTTATCGAATGAAAGATGGAAGTATAAAAACCAATCCCGGCGTAGGGAATCCTGATATAATTGAACCAGTAGGAGAAATAGATCCTTTGGTAGGCGTAGTGCGTTTTAAGTATGTTGATGGCAGTGGCGAACTGCTTTTGGTTAACTTTGCTCTTCACCCTGATATAATTGGAGGCAACTACATTTCGGCAGATTACCCCGGGCATATGAGATGTGCAGTACAAAGACAAATTCCAAATTGTGAGGTTATATACATAAATGGAGCAGCGGGGGATATAAACCATGTCGATGCCATGCATCCGGGGCGGACCGCAGGAGGATATGAATACTCAAAAAAAGTAGGAAATATTCTTGCAGCAGAAGTTTTAAAAGTTTATCAAAGAATGGAACCTCTTGAACCAGTAATTGGAGATAACATGAGTGTATGTGCCAGAAACAGGATTATAGAAGTGCCTTTAAGGCGGGTAACCAAAGAACAGGAAGAACAGGCTCGTAGTTTCGTACAGGCTTTCCACGAGGGAAAATGGGATACAAAGAGCATGAGTGATGTGGCTGACCTGGCAGGAGCATACCGAACACTGGACTTAGCCAAGTGTGTAGGGAAAATGCAGCTGGAAGTTCAGGTAATATCGCTAGGAGGAATAGCATTTGTAGGGTTACCGGGTGAAGTGTTTTCCGATATAGGTCGAAGGATTAAGAAAAGTTCTCCATTTGTGCATACTTTTATTTCCTCATTGACCAATGGTTCAGCTGGGTATTTTCCAACTAAAAAAGCATTTTTAGAAGGCGGATATGAATCTAAAAACAATCCTTTTACTGAAGAATTGGAAGATTTACTTGTGAATAATGTCATTGAG
>JABUEW010000213.1 GCA_013314855.1 Bacillota bacterium
GAATATTTAACATGATGAGACCTCACGCTCCTTACATTTTGTTGGGGGTGTTTTCTTGTGTGCGAGGTCTCATTTCTTTTTTCAGGAGGCTGATTCCTTCCCAGTACCTACTGAAATTTTACACGGTTGCATATCGGTATTAATTACTTCACTGCATAACTTCTGTTATAATAAAAATGTAAATATTATTAATTTAATGGAGGGAGGAACGGTTAATATGTTTAACAAGGTTTTACTAGCCGTGGATGGTTCAACCGCAGCGACAAACGCAATTCATTTGGTGAGACAAATGTTAGACACAGGAACGGCCAAGAATGTCACAGTCCTATATGTAGGGGCCTATGTTAAAGAAGTTAATAGTTATTATGCCTTAGCAGGTACAACTCGAAGGAATGAGATCCGAGAAGAACTTCGTCAAGCAGGACAAAAAATACTTGATGCGGCTAAAGAAATTTTGGGCTCAAAGGAGAACGTTAACTACGTCATCGATTTTGGCAATCAAGCTGAACAAATTCTTGAATGGTCAAAAAAAGGTTATGATCTTGTAGTTGTAGGCAGCAGAGGACTAAACCCCTTCGCCGACATTCTAATCGGCAGCGTTAGTAACCGGGTTATACAGTTTGCTTCCTGCCCTGTGCTGGTAGTTAAACCATAGCAAAGCCTCTCCCACCACTTCAGGTGGGAGAGGCTTCACAATTCTCCAGCTTGACTTTCGGTGAACGGGGAAGCCAATACTCATCAAGGAACAACAGGTCTGTTCTGGCTAACTGTCTGAGGAAGCAGGAATATGAGCCATCCCCACGGGCAATGGCCAGGTCAGACAATAAGCGGGGCAGCCAAAAATAATGGGCAGACAGTCCCTGCCGACAGGCGGTATTTCCCAGAGCACAAGCAAGATAGGTTTTTCCCATCCCGGTTGAACCAGTGATGAGGTAAAGATCGCAAAACTGGCTGTACTGATAGCCTGATGGATTATTCTGTTTGTATTCCAGCCACAACTACTGGAGGGTCATCCCATTGCGCCGCATTTCCAGATGAATCATTGCCCAATCAGGTTGAGCTGGCTGATTTACCTTCGCCTGACTGGAGGGGAAAAGCAGTTTTTCAAACCTAGTCTCGGTCATCTCCTCTGGCAGCGGCCACGAAACACCAGCGGCTTTGGCTCTGGCCAATGCGATATATCACTGATAATGGGTTGGAATATGCAGTGGTTGATCAGTTTAGTTTCTCTGATCGGTTTCGCAACCACTCAGCCACAGTAGGAAACACCTGTTCGCGAGCCGCTTTGCCGAAGACCAGTCCCCCATGGCCGACTGGAAATTCCAGATAGGTTTTTTCACGGCTACCAAGGTACTCCAATGCTGCTGCCGTCTGATGCGGCAAAACAATGTGATCCCGCTGTCCCACCAAGGCCAAAAGGTTCGACTTGATCCGCTGCAGGTGGACAGTCCGGCCCCTTAAGACGATCTGGTTCTTGACTAGACGATTTTCCTGATAGAATTCCTTTATCCACTGCCGGTAAGCTTCTCCCGGGAAGTTGATTCCGTCGCTCATCCACTTGTTCAAAACCTTCCAGGAGTGAACGGACAAACCCTCGTCCAAGAGTTTCCACAAACGAGTGTATGTTCCTAAATAGTTATTGACTGGGTTTAACATCCTGGTTCCCATATCAATGAAATCCCGGGGAATAAGTTGAAAGGTGTCAGCCACTCTATCCGCATTAAAAGCCGGGGCTGCCAGCCAAATACTGGATATACCAGCATCGGTAAAATCAACAGGTGTCGCAATATAAATCAGGTTTTGTACCCTTGGTTTCTCAAAAAGCGCTGTATACATGGTGGCCATAGTACCACCCATACAGTAACCAATAATAGTCAAGTTTTCAGATTCCGCCTCGGCAGTCACTCTTTTTACCGCCTGAGCTATGTAATCAAAAACGAGATCAGCAAAGGACAAGTTGCGGTCTTCCCAGTTGAAATCACCCCACTCCAGCATATAAACATCGAAACCATCATCCACCAGATACTCAACTATGCTCATACCGGGAGTTAGGTCCAAAATATAAGCCCGATTGATTAATGCATAGATGAACAACACTGGAGTACGGTATTTTCTGCCTACTGAAGAATGATAGTGGTAAAGCTTGGATTTATTTTTACGCCATATTATATCTTTTGGAGTACATCCTGTCTGAGGACGAGGATCCAGGGTCAGGATTTCCAGCCATCTTTTTGTTACCTGCAGCCAGCGTTCCTGGCCTTCCTGCAGCAAAGCCCCAATTTCTGTCGGTGATTTTGCCCGCATAGTATATTTCATCGTTTCCACCTCACGTTAACCGAGTCTTGCCAATACTTCATCTGTAGGAGGAATTACCTCTGCTTCTCCGGTCAACACTAATTGTCCATCCTGGTTGGTGCAGGTAGTCTTAAGCCTGACTCGTTCACGCTCTGCGTCGATTCCGATGACTTCGACCTCTGCTCTGATAGTATCATTGAAAAATACCGGCTTTAAAAATTTTACAACCTGAGAAACATATATTGTCCCTGTACCCGGCATCTGCGTGCCGATAACCGCAGATATAAGGCCCATTAGGAGCATACCGTGGACAACTCTTCTGCCAAATCTCCCTTGTTTAGCCCGGGCCTCGTTAACATGGACCAGGGAGAAATCACCAGTGATACCGGCATAGTTATAAACATCAGTTTCCGTAATAGTCTTTTCGAGCCAACCCTTATCTCCAATCTTAAGCCTGTCTATAGTATAACCCTGCATTTTATTCCTCCTTTACATCTGGACTATTCTTACTGGCTGATGACTCTTTCTTCTTGCTCTTATAACTACTTGCCTTAAAAGCACTTTCCTGTGATGACAATGCCATAATATCACTAGCTAATTTTCCCAGGTTGGTAATAGCAGTTCTGATTTCATTAAGACTTTGATTTTTTTCTTGCAACATAAGGTCAATCTTATCGATCTTATCTTCCAAAGCAACTACGATCTCTGCTACCCTGGCCACGTCTTGTTTAGTAGCAAATGGAAAAGCCTCCGCCCATTTTTCGGTCGTCTCAGTGTACAGCTTGTGGAAAACAAGGTAGTTTTCCAACATGCTGTCAATCATTCGGGCAAAGCTCTGAGTAGCAATAGCTTCACGTACTGTGGAACTTATTGCTTCTTCAGTAGCAAAATACATTTTTTTCCATATTTCAAAGGGGTTTGGTATTTTCATTTCTTGCTGTTTATTTTCCTCATTAAAACTCATGAAAGGCATCCCCCTCATCTGCGTTTTACTGCTATAAAAGAAAGCGTGCCCCGCAAAGGCACAGCCCTTTCACACCACTGTTTAAAATACTTGATAAGATTCTTATTTCGAATTCGTATCCTCTTTAGAGGATATTTCTTCTACCTTCTTCGCAAGTTCTTCCACTTTTTTTACTAATTCCTGATATGATATAAAACCAGGAATGGAAGGGATGTTTTTTGTAGTAGCTGTGGCCGTTTCCTTGACCAACCCTTCTACTTCTTTAAAGTTATCACGCATTTTTTCCGTTATCTGTTCAGCTAATTTTACATATTCCTGCCTCATGTTTTTTCTCTGTTCAATATAGGTCTGTGCAATCTTTTCCCATTGTTCATTTAGCCACGAAAAGCCGCCTAAAGTTGCCATCATCATGTTCCACATCTTTTCATTCATTTCTGACACCAAAGCCATATTTCTCCCTACAATTTCGTCAACCCAAGAAGCGCGGCTGTTCTTTTCATCCATTTTCCCATGGCCGAGTAAAATTTCAGTAGGCACCAGAAGGGGATCAGCCCCCTGAAAAAGAAATGAGACCTCGCCCAAAAAAACACCCAAAGTCAAACTAAAGGAGTGTGAGGTCTCATGTTAAATATTCGCCAA
>JABUEW010000214.1 GCA_013314855.1 Bacillota bacterium
TTCCGTAACCTCTTCTGCTGCTTTTTTCAATTCATTTTTAATTTTCTCTATTGCTTCACCTGTAATTTTGTCAAAACTCTTTACTCTCTCCCCTTTAAACAGTTTTTTCAATTCTTCTTTATACTCCCCTATAATTTTGTCTACACTTTATATTTCGTTTCTTTCCATGTTATCAAAACCTCCTTTTAGGTATAATTCTGATAACATCATATCTTTTAATCGGTTGGTTGTTCAGGATGATTATATCCATTTATGGAAATTTATGTTACACAAAAATAAATCGCACCCTAAAGTTACTTTTTTCGACATTAAATTAAGTATAAAGCAGTATTAGAGCCTGACGCAAAATATGATGTGTTGAATAACAGGCATGATAAGGGCTATAAATACCTTCTATCGGTAAAGAAGGTGTTTGTGCAGCTGTTAAAAAGCTTTGTGCGACAGGACTGGGTGCATAAAATTGACGAAGACAGTGTCGAGCAAATAAACAGGTCATTCATACTGCAGGATTTTAACGGGAAGGAAGCTGATTTGGTATACAAGGTCAGGATTGACGGAAGAGAAGTATTCTTTTATATGCTGAGTGAAGAGGAGCTGCTACAGCTTGGTAATTTAATCGGCGCAGTATTTTATATAAATCAGAAGCCTCGGTATGACGAAATAATTATGAGGCTAAAAAAACTGGTAGAGCAGTTAAATAAGATGAGCAAAGAGGATCTCAAGTTATTTAAGGTATGGCTTAAAAATATTGCAACGTGCGGGATGACAGAGGAAGAAACCGGGGAAATAGAAAAGATTATTGATGAGAACAAGGAGGTTGATGAAATGGTTTACGCCTTGGAGATAGTAATACGCATTGTAGAAAAACCATATTTGGCATAAAACAAAAGGAGTTTTGCTTGGATTAAAGATATTACAATGTGGGTGGAATTGTCCTCAAAAGTTTGCTTTTTAGCAAAATTAATATATTCTTTTTTTTATTCTCAATTTCACAACATATATCGGAACATATTAATGATAAAAAACCATTGTGTGAATAAGAATTACCGAAAATATCAAATATTCCCGCTACTTCCTGATTTGCCATTGTAAAATATTTATTTTCCGCAAAGAGCAAGTTTTCTTAAAATGTATCTTTCACTTCTTTATCCTTAATCTTTTTCTTTTTTCTGTACTGTATTCTTCAATTTTACCTTCTCTAATCATTTTATTGATTACCCTATTTATTCTTTTAATCATTTTACTTCTTTCGTCCCCGCGTTTAGAAAATTCTATTTTCCTCATCACCTCATCAGGTAACAAATCTTTCCCTTTTGTGCTTTCATTGAGAATTTCTATTATTACCTTCTCAATACTTTCTATCCAATTAAAGTTAAGATTATTCCGCCTGTTAAGGTTTTTTCTTTTAGGTTCCATCAAATCTTCTTCCAAAGAATTCCGAATTGAAAGATCAGCCTTTTTATGAGTACGAGATATATAATCTTTATCATTAACAATTTCGTTATTATGCAAATTTTCTTCACTCATATTATTTTTATTCACGGGCCGTATTCCCTTATCTTTCAACACATCCAGTATAGGGAGCATAGCAGCTTCCTTGTCTTTATAGAAATCACTTCCCCATACTCTCCAGAAAGTCCAGCCTGCCCTTTCAAGCTGTCTTTGTCTCATTCTATCCTCCCACCACTTTTCCGGCAGATGATATTTGTCTCCATCGCATTCCACAGCAAGCCTTGCCTTCTCTCCTTCGACAACCATATCAATCCTGCAGTTTCCCACTTTAACCTGAGGCTCTACTTTATATCCTCTTGCAGTAAGCCATTTATATACTTCCATTTCAAATGGTGATTCCAGTTTTTCTATTTTTCTATCATCATCTTCTCTATCTCTTTGCTTATTCTGAATATAATTCAACAGTTGAAATCTTAAGTCAACCGGATTAAGGTCTCTTATTTGTATGGAATGAAATAATATTAATTTGTCTTTTGCCCTGCTTACGGCAACGTTAAACCTTTGTTTATATGTTTCCGAAGTAAGTGAATATACATTTTTGCTGTCATTGCCGCTTACCACCATTGAAAGGATAATAATATCCCTCTCATCCCCCTGGAAGTTGTATGGATCCCCTACTCTTATTTTATATTCCTCTTGCTTTTCCGTATCTATATACTGATTTATTTCCTTCCAGATATATTTTGCCTGATCATTTCCCTGGAGAGTAATAACACCTATTGTTTTTTCTTTATATTTTCTATCATTAACTATGCTTTTGATTCTTTCACAAATAGCCTTAGCTTCCGGTTTATTTACATCACTTCCACCTTCTCTGTAACCGTCTTTCACAAAAAAGCTTTCCAAAACCGGTTCCAGTCTTTGTGATTCCGACACATTTCTCAAAGGTATTATCTGGTTATCATAACAAAGGTTATTACAAAATTGTATTATTTCCGGTATACATCTGAAGTGTTCTTTTAGCATAAGTGTCCCCTGCCTGGTAAATTTCATTTCGGCAATATCATACAGACTATTTTTTAAATTAAAATGTTCCTTATTAGGTATGCCGTTTAAGAATTCCCTTATTAATCTTTCTACTTCGGCATCGGAAATACCTACAGCACTTGGGCTTATTTGTTGAGGATCACCTACAATAACAGCTTTTTTCCCTCTTGCAAGAGCCAATAACCCTCTAATATCGCATTGGCTCGCTTCGTCAATAATTACAATATCAAAACTTCCAAACTGCGAAGTTATTACTTCCGAAACTTTGTAAAGCGGCATAATCCATACAGGAACCGCATCCTTTGCCTCAATCATTTTCTCCTGGGCAATTTTTATATTCTTCCAAGCCCATTTTCCGGTGCCTTTTCCTAATCTTCTTACAGCAAGTCTCCAGCTTTTCAAAGCCTCAATCTGCCTATCCGGTATTCTTAACAACCCAAGCTTGGTTTTGGCAACTATCAGCTCTAACTTTGCACCCTTAATACTTTTTGTTAATTCTTCCAGCCGTTTTTCGCACTTTGATATTTCGTAAGCTTTATTGTTAATGTCATGGATATATTTCTGCAAAGTTTTAAATTGTACTGATTCCATCCAGTATTCAGGATAAAGCTCTTCTTCAAGCACATTTTTGTCCAGCCACTTGGACGCCCAATTAGGCATGTATTCCGACAATTGTTTTACAAAAAACGAAAGCTCTTCATATTTAGGTTTTAGCTCATTCAACTTATTTATGAAACAATAGCATTCTTTCCATAATCCAAAAATTTTATCTTCATTTGTATATATTTTGTCAAAACACTCAAGAAGAATATAAACAGTTGGATGGCAGTTAATTTTATCTGCGTAGTTTATAAGCAAATTATGCAAATGATTAACTCTCTTTTCAGCTTCCCTTAATTTAATCTCCTTATATTTCATGCAAATTTTTGTATAGTATTTTTCAAGTTTCTCCTCTTTAGCATTTATAATATTATCAATATCACCTTCAATAATTTTTGATAATCCGGCTGCCAAATCAGGAAGTAAATCCTTTTGGTATGTAACAACATCATTTAATTTACTTACTACTGTGCAAATAAGGTTATATTTATCTATGTAAGAACCTACTTTTTCAATATCACACTTAACCTGTAAATTGCCGAAAAAAGCATTCAGTTTATCTAAATTACTTTCTTCACTTATAAGTAAATCCAGGTAAATCTTTATACTTCTCCAATCCTCATATGAGGTAGGCGGATTGCCACCTATTTTTATCTCCATAAGCGCTTTTTTTCTCTTGACGTTGAAATCAAGGATGCCATAAGCCTTCCTTCCCGAATCTAATTTGTCCAATACTTGTACAACAAAAGTCTTAAGCTCACTTAAGGTTATATTTTCAGGTAA
>JABUEW010000215.1 GCA_013314855.1 Bacillota bacterium
GGAAAGTCTTATAGAGCCTGTTAATCCGACGAGGGATAAGCAAATCAACTGTATGAGCAAAATAATTACATTGAAATATTATTAAATTCTATTCAAATTATTTTGCGAGTTTGATTTGCCCCGAAGTGAATTTACAGGCTCTTAAGACTTGGAGCTTTTAGTTACTGGAAGCATTTTCTTCATAAAAATAAAATGCGCCCATTAGGGATTAGGGTGGCTTTCAATTCTCTCTGCTTATTTCTCTTATTTTATCTGCATATATTGTACTTAATTCCTCTGCAAATTCTTGAGAATAGCTTTCACTTATTATCCTACATATGGGGAGATCTGCATCAGGCAAAATAAGAACCCAACCATTATCATTATATATTTTAACCCCTTCCATAGTCTCTATTGTTTTTCCCGACTGTTCCTGGATAATCTGCCTTATAACCTTACCCTTTGCATTCCAGGGACATTCCACTTCCTTTCTATCCATATGAAATGTAGGAATCATGTCTACCATATCCGAAAGTTTATATTTATTTATTGCCATAAAATCCAATATTTTAACAAGTCCACCTATAGCGTCAAAGTGTAGTATAAATTGTTCCAACATTCCTTCTTCTGCACCATTGCCAAGTAATTTATACATTATATCTTGAGAGGAAGTCTTAGTCCTTACTACTTTTCCATTATACTCTTCCGCTATTTTTTCAACAATATGGCTGGCAGATATGGGGACAACAACTGTACCTCCTTTAACTGTCTTAAACAACATGATTGATATAAGGGCAATATACATATCTTCAGTAATTATCCTGCCTTTATTATCTACGAGCATCATTTTTTCCGAAAAATCTTCTACAGAAACACCCATATCAAAATTACCCATTTTTACATAACTTGTAAAGAAGTTTACATCGTCAGAAGTCATACTTGCTCTTTTTGTCTTGATATTTATAAGTTTTAAATTTAATAATTCCACTTTACAACCAAGCTGCTCAAGCAAGTTTTTCATGATTTCTGCAACAAATTGAGATGTTGTATTTAGAATAATTCTATAATCCATTTTCTTGGATTTTACACTATTAATAATATTTCTCATATAAAAACTGCTATAGTTCTGGACAGGTATAACATCCTTTATACAATCTCCTTCACAGCGGGAAAAATCTTCCCGTATAAAAACATTTTCAATTTTTCTTTCCAGTGCCCTGCTAATATTACATCCATTACTATCCATTATATCTATAAACAGCCGTGCAGGATTATGCCGTGAAGTACCTATGTGTATTCCTCCATCAGTATTATAGAATCTAATAGCCGACCTTGAGATGGGCAGCAGCATTTCACCAAAATCATGGACCTCAATACCTGTAGTAAGTAGGCCTGCTATAAATGCCATTTTTATCATCTTTGATGAAGGGTTATTATCACAGCTTACACCGATAACCCCTTTTTCTTTAAAAATAGCTCCATAAGCTGCACCAAGCTTTGATGCATATTCTGGGGTAATATCTACGTTAATTTCCCCAGTTATTCCTCTGTTTCCAAAAATATTTCTTGTATATTTTGTACCCCATACAAGATTGGAATTAATTTCTACCCCTTCATCAATCAATTTATTCGGCCATATTTTTATATTAGGCTTTATTATTGCATTTTCCCTTATTACAGTATCATCGCCAATTATAGAATTTTCAAAAGCCTTTGAAGAATTATACAAGTGAACTTTATTACATACCACGCTTCCCCTTAATTCAACTCTGTGGTCAATTAGACAATTCTTCCATATAATACTTCGTTTTATACTTGCCCGTCCATCAATAATATTTGAATCACCAATCACTGAATACCCGCCGATAATACTATCTTTCTTTATCCTTGTATGTTTCCCTATAATACATGGAGACTGAATTCTAACGTTTTCATCAATAACTGTACCATCATCAACCCATACCCTATCCTTTATTTCCTTCCCCGGTACATTTATTTTTACCTTTCCATCCATTATATCAATATGGGATTGAATGTATACACCCGGGTCTCCAATATCGCACCAGTAATCATCTATTATGTATCCATACATTGGAAAACCCTTTCTTAATAAAATAGGAAATAAATCTCTGCTAAAATCAAACATTTCATTCTTATTAAAAAAACTTAGCACGACCGGGGACAATATATATATACCTGTATTTACCGTATCACTAAATACTTCTCCCCAACTGGGTTTTTCCAAGAACCGGATTACCCTTCCTTCATCATCGGTTACAACTACACCATATTCAAGAGGTACATCTACTTTTTTCAGGAGTAATGTTGCTATTGAACCTTTATTAAAATGAAATTTTATTGCTTCTTCTAAGTTTGCATCAGTCAGTGCATCGCCGCTTATAACTATAAAAGTATCATCCAAAAACTCTTCTGCATTTTTAACACTCCCTGCCGTACCAAGAGGGACAGTTTCAACGTAATAATTAAAGTTTACTCCAAATTCTTTTCCGTCTCCAAAATAATCCTTAATTATTTCAGGCATATATTGGAGCGTTACAGCAATTTCCGTAAAGTTGTATTTTTTTAGTAATTCTACTATATGCTCCATCATAGGTTTATTAACTATCGGTACCATGGGTTTAGGCCTGTTGCATGTAAGAGGCCTTAACCTTGTCCCTTCTCCACCGGCCATAATGACAGCTTTCATTCAAACCATCCTTTCATTTTTTGACATGATACTACTGCCGTAATTTGCTTAAATTTAACTCAAATTTGGCTTAATTTTGGCATAAAGTTAAAACAACATTAAACACAAATATTATTTACATTAAATACAAAAACTATTCCCATGAAAAAAATGTGGCACTGAAACTGTCACGTATTTTTTAACTTTTAAAGGAGAATAATAATTCAAAGAAGAAAGGAGGAGTTCTTATGCCAAGAGTAAACAAAACTACAACTACTTTTACAAATAGCACTGAGTATTTAAAAAACGGGGTGTCTATAAGTCCGTCAATACCATCTGTAGGAGACAAAGTTAAAATAGAATACAGCGGCTTACTCGCTCAAAGCGGGGCTTCCCATGTTTATGCACATGTAGGGTATGGCGATAAATGGGACAATTTGTACGATTATCAGATGACTAGGACTGACAAAGGGTTTGAAGTAAGTATACCTGTGCTTAAATCCGATACATTAAATATTTGTTTCAAAGACTGCGCAAATAATTGGGATAATAACTCAGGAAATAACTATACTTTTGACATTACAAAATAAGAGAAAGCCTGATTTAAATTTTTAAGCCTTAATCAGCTTGTGGTCTTTAACTAAAAAGACCACAAGCTGATTCTTTTTGTTGAAATATGTAAAGTTTTGTACTATAATCTATTAGGTAAAAAAATTACGCCTGTATTTACTTTAAGTCGACTTTTAGTCGAAAGTATAGCCCCTGTACTTTAGTACAGGCGTGTTAAGTAATAACTCTTTTGAAAGGACATATATAATGAGATTTGTTCGAATAGATGCCATAAAAGAGGGAATGATAAACGCAAAACCCCTTTTAGGAAATAATGGGGAGATTCTTTTACATAGTGGGGTAGTACTCCGTGAACCATATATAATAAAGTTAAAAGAAATGGGTTATCCAGGTATATATATTCAAGATAGCCTCTCAGAAGATATTTCAGTGCAAGATCTAATTGACCAAAACCTAAGATTCGAGTGTATTAAATCCATAAAGGATGTATATACACACATCAGTAAAGTAAAGGTCATTAACAGTAAAATAGTTGAAAAGCTTAGGAAGCTTTTAGATGAAGTTATCGAATGCGTTTTATCCAATGATGAGCTTCTTGT
>JABUEW010000216.1 GCA_013314855.1 Bacillota bacterium
AAAAGTCAAAAAGTTAAACTATTTTGTATGTTGATTTTGGTAAAATATATGATATTATTATATTATATACAAAAAACTATGAAATATTTTAAGACATGGAGGCAGAAATGGAAGTAGGTGTTGGTTTTATAGGGGCAGGTAAAATGGGTTCGGCTATTGCTAAAGGAATAGCAAAAGCGGGGATAATACCACCAGAAAAAATTTATGTTTTTGATATAGATATAGATAAAGTTGATCAGCTGGAAAAAGAAACAGGAGTAACAGCTTTGAAAAGCAATGAAGAGGTTATAGTCAAATCCGACATTATTATACTTGCTGTAGTACCCAGTGTAATAAGGACTGTTCTTGAACCATGCAAGCATCTTTTTAATAGTAAAATACTGGTCTCAATTGCAGCAGGAGTGCCAATAAGTACATATAAGGAAATATTGGGCAAAAATGCAAAAGTTGTAAGGACAATGCCCAATAGGCCGGCGTTGGTATCTGAAGGTATGACATTAATTTCTTACCACCAAGACATTATCAGTAAAGAGGAAATAGAGATTGTAAAGATTCTTTTTCAGACAGTGGGCAGGGTTGAAATATTAGAGGAAAACCTTATGGATGAAGTTGTAGCCCTTACATCCAGTAGTCCTGCATATGTATTTATGTTAATTGAATCTATGGCAGATGCTGCCGTATTACATGGTATACCCAGAAGATCCGCATACACAATGGCTGCCCAGGCAGTATTAGGGTCTGCTAAAATGGTTTTAGAAACGGGCAAGCATCCGGCTGAACTTAAGGATGAAATATGTACACCGGCGGGGACAACTATAGAAGCAGTAAAAATTCTTGAAAAAAATTCTTTTCGCCATGCAATAATGGAAGCTATGGAAAAATGTACAGAAAAGGCTAAGAAAATAGGAGAAAAATATAAATAATAGTAGTAAAAGGGAAATAATTAATGTAGAAAGAAAAGTTTACATATATTTTTATATGTGGTTGTTATTTTGGATGTAATTTTTCCCGTATATTATGCATACACATCTTAATAAAAAGAGTTTTATAAAAATATCAAGAAGGGATAAATTTTGCTTAATAAAATACGGGAATTATTATATAAACATTTTAAAAATAACTCAAATAGGTATTTTTTATTATTTATGATATTTGTAATAGGTGTTTCTGCAGGAGCTTTTACCGTAAATGGTTTAAGTACACTGCAGAATGACGAACTTGTCCATTATTTTAAAGGGTTTTTACAAATAATGGGTAAACAGAGAGTAAATAGTAATGAACTGTTAATGATTTCTTTGCAGGAGAATACAAAGACAATAGTTTTGTTATGGGTGTTAGGAGTAACCATAATAGGGATTCCCTTTATATTCCTGCTAATATTAACTAAGGGTTTTATAATAGGTTTTAGTTCAGGGTTTATTATAAAAACAATGGGGATAAAAGGTATATTATTCAGTTTTTTAGCAATTTTACCGAAAGAAATAATTGTAATACCCTGTATTATAGCATTGGGGGTAAATGGAATAAACTTTTCCTTGAATATTATAAGGAGTAAATCAATAAAGCAAGTCCTAAAGCAAAACCTGAGGATGGACTTTATTGGATACAGTTTATCTACTATATTTTTTAGTATATTTATTTTGATTGGTACATTAATAGAAACTTACATAATACCTGTATTTATAAGAATAATTACTCCAGTAATTGTTACATAATGTATAAAAGTGGCAATAAATTGGTAATACTATTTACGAAGGTTATTAAACAAAAATAGTATCAAGAGTACTAATACGTTAACTATATAATTAGTATTTAAATATATATTGTTATATTGTCAAGTAAAACTAAGATAAAAGGAGTAGTTGTTTAATGGAAGGATTGGTTGAAAAATATGTTAATTACCTTGAGCAGAGGAAACATTTGGCGTTAAATACTTTACAGTCATACAAGAGGGATATTGAACAGTACATATCTTATTTACAGGAATTGAGTCTTAACAGTATTGCAAATACTAATAAAGCTACAATAATTACCTATTTACTTCATTTACAAAAAAAAGGCCGCGCAACTTCCACAATTTCCCGAAATCTTGCATCTATTAGGTCTTTTTATCAATACCTGGCTAAAAGTAAAGTAATTGAGCATGATCCTACTATCGAGTTAGAATCTCCGAGAGTAGAGAAAAAGTTACCCCAGATACTTTCTACTCAGGAAGTAGAGTTACTACTTGAGCAACCAAAGTGTACCGATCTGAAAGGATACAGAGACAAAGCCATGCTTGAATTACTATATGCCACTGGAATAAGAGTATCGGAATTAATTAATTTAAATATCTCCGATATAAACTTCGATGTAGGATTCGTTAAATGTAATAAAGGGAACAAAGAGAGGATAATACCCATAGGTTCTTTGGCTTTAAAAGCTCTACAGGATTATATGAATAAAGCAAGAAAAAACATGGTAAAATACAATGATGAAAAGGCATTATTTGTAAATGTTAACGGCAAGAGACTGACAAGACAGGGGTTCTGGAAAATAATAAAACAATATAAGAACCAGGCAAAGATTGGTAAAGATATAACACCTCATACATTAAGACACTCCTTTGCAGCGCATTTACTGGAGAACGGTGCTGATTTAAGGTCAATACAGGAAATGTTGGGCCATTCCGATATATCATCAACCCAAATTTATGCCCAAATTGCCAGAAACAGAATAAAAGAAGTTTACAAAAAAACCCACCCAAGGGCTTAAAAGTAACCTGTCTTATATTTTTGTCCTATATTTTTTATCCTATTATTTCTTAAAGGAGTTTATTGAAATGAAAAGAGCAATAATAATAGTATTAGATGGTGTAGGGATAGGTGAATTGCCGGATGCAACCGAATATGGCGATGAAGGCAGCAATACATTAGGCAATATTGCAGAAGTTATTAAAGATTTCAGGCTACCCAACCTTGAAAAACTAGGATTGGGAAATATTGAGGGAATAAAAGGCTTCCCTAAAAACTCTTTTCCTGAAGGCTGCTTCGGCAGGATGGCGGAAAAATCACCTGGGAAAGATACAACAACAGGACATTGGGAAATTGCCGGCATTATAATGGATAAACCTTTTCCGCTTTATCCTAAAGGGTTTCCCAAGTCTATAATTAAAAAGTTTGAAGATGCTATTAACAGAAAAGTGTTGGGTAATATTCCTGCATCAGGTACAGAGATAATAAACAAGTTAGGTAGAGAGCATTTAAATACAGGATATCCGATAGTTTATACTTCTGCCGACAGTGTTTTTCAGGTAGCTGCACATGAAGAGATTATTCCTGTTGAAGAATTGTACAATATGTGTAAAATTGCCAGAGAAATACTACAGGGCAGACATGCTGTAGGAAGAGTAATAGCAAGGCCTTTTACCGGTCAAGAAGGTAAATTTACCAGGACGGAAAGGCGCAGAGATTTTTCTTTAAAACCCATAAAAAAAACTTTACTTGATTACATAGTCGAAAAAGGGTATGAAGTTAAGACAGTAGGGAAAATTGATGATATTTTTGTGAATCAAGGAATTACCGAGTCTGTTCATACTCAAGGAAATATAGATGGAATAGATAAGATGTTGAATTTTATATCTCAAAATTTTTCAGGACTTATATTTACCAACCTTATTGATTATGATATGCTGTATGGTCATAGGAATGATATAAAAGGTTTTGCCGGTGCTCTAATTGAATTTGACAGAAGGTTGCCGGAAGTAT
>JABUEW010000217.1 GCA_013314855.1 Bacillota bacterium
GGTTATAGTGTTATCCGATGACTTAAACGTATGGTTAAATTTATGTAATATTATTATATAATTGGATAAAATTACTAACGCAGCCACTATTAATGGATAAGAATAAAATTTTCATGCTTCAGCTCTGATAATAATTAATTTTTATACACAATTTATTTTTGTGTTGTATAATATATAATATTAGTAGCAACTAACGATACCTAAGAACAGCAACGAGATTTGGATGCGGAATAATGCAGGAATTAGCATTAGCTTAATCAAATTAATAAAATAATGCGTAATGTATTAGTTTTAGGTTAAAAGGTTATAATTTTGAAAGGTATATGGGTTTTACCGATAATTAAAATATTTATTTTTATAGGAGAGTGTTTTTAGTGGGTAAGGATTTTGGTAAAAATCTAGATAAATATTTGGATAAAGATTTTTTAGGTCCTGATAAAGTAAAACATATACATTTTATTGGTATAGGCGGAATAAGCATGAGCGGATTGGCAGAAATACTAATAAGCTTTGGACACAAAGTTTCAGGTTCCGATATAAGGCCTTCAAATATTACGCAAAAACTGGAAAGAAAAGGTGCGGTAATTTATTATAACCATAGTGAGAAAAATGTTAATAATCCTGATGCCGTAGTCTACACTGCCGCAATAAAGGACAATAATCCCGAATTAATAAAAGCCAGATCTCTAAACATCCCTATCATTGACAGGGCAACCCTGCTTGGCCTGCTAATGAGAAAATACCTATACAGCGTTGCAGTAGCCGGGACTCACGGTAAAACAACTACAACATCCATGATAGCCATGATAATGTTGGAATCAGGCCTTGACCCTACTGTACATATCGGCGGTGAATTAGATTATATTGGAGGTACCACCAGGATTGGAGGAAATAATTATTTTGTTACCGAAGCCGATGAATACTATGAAAGTTTTCTTAAATTTTATCCTCATATTGGTGTTATCCTGAATATCGAATTTGATCACCCTGACTATTATAAAGGTATTGAGCATATTAAAAACTCTTTTTTAAAATTTGCACAATTGGTTCCAAAAGACGGGTATGTAGTTGCATGCGCTGACGATGCCAATATCTCCTCCCTTCTTTGTAAAATTCCTGCAAATAAAATAACTTACGGCATAATCAACGAAAGACCGGATACATACATCTGGAGTGCTGGAAATATAAGAATTGACGAATCGTCGGGGTGTGCTTCCTTTACCCTTTTAAAAAATGGCCGAGAGGTGGATACAATCAAACTCAGCGTACCCGGTATCCATAATATTTATAATTCCCTTGCTGCTATTGCAGTATGCCAATCATTAGGATGCAGCATCCCAGGCATAAAACAGGCATTGTTTAAGTTCACGGGAACCCACAGGCGCTTTGAGCTAAAGGGCATTTTCAATAACATTAAAGTTATCGACGATTATGCCCATCATCCTTCAGAAATAAGAGCAACCCTCAAAGCTGCAAAATGTACCAATAATTCTAAAATATGGTGCATATTTCAACCCCATACATACTCCAGGACAAAAACTCTGCTTGATGATTTTTCCGTTGCCTTTTCTGATGCAGATACCGTAATTGTATCAGATATTTATGCAGCCAGGGAATCAGATAATGGTGAAATAAATTCAAAAACTCTTGTGGAAAAAATAAACAAGGCAGGGGGAAGGGCAATATATATATCAGATTTTGATACCATTGCCAACTATTTGAAAACCAATGCCCTGCCAGGTGATTTAATAATAACTATGGGAGCAGGAGATATATATAAGGTGGGAGAAATACTGCTAAAAGAGCCATATACAAAAGCTGTAGTGTAAGCAGTATAAGATTAAACCTTCATCCCAACATTACTTCCCGGTATTAACCATGGCAAATTTGATTTCGCCCTCTGCTGCCGTCTGTCCATCCACTGTGGCAGATACTTTAACTTTGGCCATACCCATTTTTAGGGTAAGAATTTCCGCCTCCAACCTTAAAACATCTCCCGGTACAACCTGCTTTCTGAATTTCATTGAATCTATACCGGTAAATACGCCTAACTTCCCTTTATTCTCTTCAAGAGAAGCGGCAGCAATCCCTGCAGTTTGGGCAAGTGCTTCAACAATCAATACCCCGGGCATAATGGGGTATCCGGGGAAATGCCCCTGGAAAAAAGGTTCATTTATTGTAATATTTTTTACAGCTACCGCCCTTTTACCGGGTTCTACTTCCAATACCTTATCCACAAGCAGGAAAGGATACCTGTGGGGTATGATATTTTGAATTTCAATACTAGATAACATATTACACCTCTCTTCATCAAAATAAAATGTATTCTTATTTTTGTTAACTGCCACACTCCTTTATTTTAAACAATATTATTCGTCAGCACAAGGCTAAAATCCTTTTTTAAAGCAGTAGTTTCTCCAAATTGTATGAAACTTATCTCTTCAATGATGGAAAAGAGAAAATCAACTTAGGAATGCTGCATATTTTTATAAATTACGAAATAAACTTTTTTAGCAAGCGCCCTTTTTAGTCGAATGTGTTGACAGTTTACTAAATCCTATGTTATTATATTTAGCAGTTGACAAAATCATCTGCTCAACTGGACACTAAAAATCATCTGTTTAGATGGTCAAAAGCAGTAAAATAGCATGTTTATAAGCTGGTGTAGCTCAGCAGGTAGAGCAGCTGACTTGTAATCAGCAGGTCGGGGGTTCGAATCCGTCCACCAGCTCCATAATAAAAGCCGCTAGCTACAAAGATTAGCGGCTTTTGTCATATATTCCTATAAGTTTACATAACAACATTAATACTCCTCTATACCGTATGTTACCGTATGTTCCCTTCCTTATTCATCCCTGCCGGTTTCGATACTTATTCCCATTTGGTATAGCAGTCCAAAGACTTAACTTCTCCAGTAATGTCTGCATACAAAACAGCATATACTCCCATCAAGAATATTTTTCATAGCAAATAATTTCACTTAGCGGTTTTCGGGGCCTTGGAGCAGGACTTTCTGCAGGGTACCCCAGGGGGGTCATGGCAACAACTCTTACAGTATCAGGTATATCCAGGATTTTTTTGACGGCACCTTCGTCAAAATGGCCTATCCAGCATGTGCCAAGCCCTTGTTCATAAGCTTCAAGTATCATATAGGCAACAGCTATTGACAGGTCGACTGTGTATCTATGCTGGCCACATTTCATAACTCTTTCAGGGTCAGTACCACAAGCAACAATAACTACTGGAGCTTGTCCGACAAATTTTTGGCCTCCGGCAGCTTCGGTTAGTTTTTTTCGGGTTTCTTCATTCCTTACTACTATAAACTTCCATCCTTGGTTATTACTTGCCGATGGAGATAGTCTCGCTGCTTCCAATACTTTATTTAGCTTTTCTTTTTCAACCTCCTTGGAACTGTAATTTCTTACACTCCTCCTTCCTTGAATGGCTGATAGGACATCCACAACAATCACCCCTCCGAAATTTGTAGTTTTTATATTTGTTTAATCCTAATGCTATTATACCATATTTATACAAACTTTGCCAGCAAATATAAGATAACTCAGAGCTGAAGCATGAAAATTTTATTCTTATCCATTAATAGTGGCTGCGTTAGTAATTTTATCCAATTATATAATAATATTACATAAATTTAACCATACGTTTAAGTCATCGGATAACACTATAACC
>JABUEW010000218.1 GCA_013314855.1 Bacillota bacterium
CAAAATACCAAAATCATAACCCTTCCAGCTTCTGCGATACTTAATTCCAAACTCATTTTCTTCCCAGGATGTCAGGTAGAGCATAAGCAGCGTAAGTTCCTTCAATTTGTTATGCAGTTCCCCACTAGCCAAAACAATACCCCCTTAAGTTTTAAAACACTTTAACCTTATTCATATTTTAACATTTAATCAAACTTGTATCCATATTTTTGTTCAAATGTTTGTATATTAGCATAATGTCTGATAAAATGGTTATGCTGCAAGCAAATAAAGTGGGGTGTTTTTTATGAATAACACAATAACCGGAACACACATATATAAAACGACAGGAATTTGTCCAATTTATCTGGATGCATATATTAATCCTGAAAGGTACTCTCCTGTGATTGTATACATCCATGGAGGAGCTCTCATCTGGGGAAGCAGGAAAAGTATCAACCAGACCCAATTATCCTTATACCTTGAAGCCGGTTTTTCAGTTGTCAGCATAGACTACCGGCTTGCACCTGAAACAAGACTCCCTGAAATAGTACAGGATATAAAAGATGCACTATCCTGGGTAAAAACAGATCTTTGCTCGATTTATGGTGTATGCACAGACAAGCTTGCTGTAATTGGGCATTCTGCAGGTGGGTACCTTGCTCTGCTGTCAGGCACTTTTGATGCCATTAAACCCGATGCGATAGTCTCGTTTTATGGGTATGGCGACATAACAGGTAAATGGTATTCAGAACCTAGCAGTTTTTACTGCACAATGCCTATCGTAAGCGAAGAACAAGCTTTATCATGTGTTGGCAACCATGCCGTATCGGAAGGTTCAAAAGACCGTTTTCAATATTACCTACTTTA
Organism: Bacillota bacterium; assembly: GCA_013314855.1. NCBI lineage: Bacteria > Bacillati > Bacillota > Bacillota bacterium. Next base: position 850 of record JABUEW010000218.1, read on the forward strand.
GATATACTGAGATATCGTTAGAAAAAAAGCCTTTCAGTCTGTCTACTTTTCCAGGGACAGTCCATTTGTACAAGAATCTATAAATCAAGATATAATCTTATCGCTCCTTTTACCTTATCCCTTAATTCCTTATCATCTACAGTTCCACACTGCTCCCCAAGTCTCTGAATGGAAATTGACCTTATTTGATGAGCCATAGCTATCGAGTCTTTTGATAGTCCTGTTGATTCCTGGGGCAAATACACTTCTGTTGGATAAACCTGTCTTCCGGGTTTTGCAGATGTAAGAGAAAGTACTGTTACAACAGGCAGTGCAGAGTTTACTGCCTCGGATGAAATGACTAATACTGGCCGCTTGCCGGACTGCTCAGAACCTTTAGCTGGATTTAAATCGGCCCAAAATATATTCCACTGGTAATTCACCACTTATCATCTCCTTTGTCCGGCTCATTGTCTACGGCTTCAAAATCATTCATACTTTCTTCAAGGTCTTTCATAAATAAAGGATCCCTTGCCGCTTCCTTCATCTTCTTATGAAGTATTTCCTTTTCAATTTTGCTAGAATACTCTACAAGTGCTTCTCTTACACCTGCACTTATTGAATTTATATATTTTTCTTCTGCATACTTCCGATACTTTTCTATTAGATATACAGGCAGGGTAAACGTGACATTTCTAGTATTTTCAGTTTTTTTACTCACACTATCACCTCTAATAATATATTGTATAATATTATTGTAAATTATTTAATAATAATATGCAATATATTTCTGAGGTTAGAATTTGAGTTCCGCTTCATTGTTAGCAGTCACTCTCTTTGGTACTGTAAGCCATATCTGAATCACCCTTTTTTGATATTCCTTACAGTAAGAAGAGTAATTTGTAATAACATTTTTTGCAGCTTCATCACTTAATCCAAGAAGAGCTGCCTGTATGGCTTCCTGATGCCATACTCCTGTTCTCTTAATCAACCTGGACCTATAGGTATCAATTGCAACCTCCAACTCAGGTTTTCCTGCTCCATAAAGTCGGTATGGAAAAACTGCATACAACTCAGGATTTTCAATATTCATAGATTTTTTATCAATCAGTTCCTGTGCACTAGCCAATATCTTCTTTCCATCAGTTTTCTTTACTGGTATTGACGGTAATTCTGAAAAGAGTTTTCTCCAATTTTCCACCTGTTCATTGCTTAACAATTCCTCCGGAAGATCCAATAGTTTGTCTAAAATATACCTAAGCCCTGCAATTTCAGGCAAAGGGTTTACAACATAATGCCATGTCTCAAGGGATGATGCAGGCTTAAAAATGATTTTGCCATCTTCGCCCCCTGAATATACGTACCCCAAAAGGTAAGAGTCTCAGGGAAAAAGGCGCCATCATGTTCATAATATATTTTTGTCCTTTTTTTTAGCTAGAGTCAGGACATCCATGTACATCTTGAATAAAGGTTTCATAAACTCATAATCTCCTGAGGCCAGCATAGGCCAATATATCAAGCGTGTATTCTGAAACCAGTATGGTCCGCCCCATCTCCGATAATCTGCATTATACGTTTCGCCTGTATTTTCCTCAAAAGTGTCCATAGTGAAAATAGAACCATTAAACTTTATAGGATAGCTTCCTCACCCTCCACAAGCATTCATGAAACGCTGTAGTATGTATCCCCTGGTTATTTCTTCTGTATTGATGCCATCATTTATGAATATGTAACTTCTTTCCCAGAAATTTGACCACCAATTTTTGTGTACCTCCCATGCTTTTATTAGGTTAATGGATTCTACTTTGTCAATGACTTTCTCAAGACATTCCAGCCATTCACCAGAAGACATTTTTCCAGAAGACATTTTTTGTGATGTAAAAGGATAAATTGATAGGCAGTATTGTTTTTCCGATGTGAGAGATTTAAGCGTATAGGGGTTTATGTTCTCCAAACCGTTACATTTTACCGTTACATTTTATAATACCTCCAAAGGTTCTATTCAAAAGCGGATCATCAAGTTCCTCTATTAAGCTTTCTAGCCCTTGAAGTTTTAAAGTATCAGACCATATTGAACTCTTATTTCTATGGTACCATATTATCCTGTTTTTCTCCCCATCCTGTATGGTATCAGGGTATTCAATTATTGGTTCAGGGCTTCCACCAAGTCCATATGCGCCATGCTCCAGCTCATAACCCCGAAGTACTCTTTCTCTGTTGCGCCATACTTCCAGAATAACCTTTAAATTAAATGTCTCCTCGCTTTCTGCTTCAAGCCTTACTACCGGATTGTTTGCATCTACCCAGATTTTTATTCTTATTTCAGGTTTTCCCGCAGAAATATATATTGCTCCATCTTCCAGTTTCAAAACCTGCTTGAAAGTGAATCCCTCTCTAAATGGGTTTGGGGATATATGCACTCTTATCCTTCCAAGATTTAAAAGCCTCATGTTTTCATCCTTACCATGTCTATTCTGGGTATGATGCCTAATTATATCAAGTGCTAAAGAGTACTTAAATACTGAATTTTAGGCTTACTCGACATAACTTATGTTATATCGAATTATGCTCAATTATGACCGCGTTGGTGTACGGTTGGTGTACGCCTATGACCTCATCTTATTGAGAATAAGGCTATCAGCTGTATCTCAATGGTGTATTTAAACTACACCACGACACCACTTTTAACATAGTCTGCTGCCATGTATGCACGGTTATCAAATTCTTCCTGAGTCATGCCTATTGCTTCAATAGGCTGAAACACTTCGGAAATAGCATCTGATAACACATCAATTCTCTGCCAGTAATCCATATCCTTAAAGCTCTCTGA
>JABUEW010000219.1 GCA_013314855.1 Bacillota bacterium
TTAAAATTAAAATAATTAAGCTCCTCAAATTTATGAGGAGCAATTGTAAAAGTTAACCTGTGCAAGGATCACATATAAGGATTTCTACTTCTCTGTCACCGGTGATATCTACTCTAAGAACTCTGAAATAATCTTTATAATCATTATTTTGGTAACGTGGAGGAGCCGTTACTTTTATTCCGGAGATTTTAATACCTTCTTTCTCTAACATTTTCACAGCATTTTTTAAGTCCAAACCAATAACATCAGGCATGTCCATAATTAAACTTCAAGAATCTCCTGTCCCTTTAATTCAGTTATTTTGTCAATTTCCGAGATATATTTGTCAGTTAGAGCTTGAATATCCTTCTCAGCATCTTTAAGGTCATCTTCTGTTATTTCACCTTCTTTTTTTAGAATCCTGTATTCTTCTATAGCTTCTCTTCTTATAGCTCTTACAGCTACCTTTGAGTCTTCTCCATATTTCTTAACTACTTTCAGTAATTCTTTTCTTCTCTCCTCCGTAAGAATTGGAAACACCAACCTGATTACCCTTCCGTCATTATTTGGGTTTATACCTATATCAGATTTTTGAATTGCTTTTTCAATGTCTTTTAATGTATTTATATCCCATGGTTGTATTACTATGACCCTGGCCTCCGGTACTGAGATATTGGCCAACTGATTAATTGGAGTAGGTACACCATAATAATCAACAGTTACTTTATCCAATATTGCCGGATTTGCTCTTCCTGCCCTCAACCGGGCTAATTCCTGTTTTAATACACTTATTGTTTTATTCATTTTTTCTTCAATCTGCTTATATTCATCTTTAGACATATTAACCCTCCCCTTATTATGTAATTGATGTCCCGATATCCTCGCCCAGGACAACCTTTACAATATTTTTTGGATCATCAATGCCAAACACTATTATAGGTATTTCATTATCCATACATAATGATGTAGCAGTAGAATCCATTACTCCAAGCCTTTGATTTATAATATCCAAATGGGATATCTTGTTATATTTTTTTGCGTTAGGGTTCTTTACAGGATCGTCGTCATATACGCCATCAACTTTCTTTGCAAGTAATATAACTTCTGCATCAATTTCAGCAGCCCTTAAGGCAGCGGCGGTATCCGTAGAAAAATAAGGATTACCTGTACCACAGGCAAATATTACTATCCTCTTTTTCTCCAGGTGCCTTACTGCCCTTCTCCTTATATAGGGTTCCGCTATTTGCCTCATTTCAATTGCCGTCTGTACTCTTACAGGTATACCCTTTGACTCCAAAGAATCCTGGAGAGCAAGGGCATTTATTACAGTAGCCAGCATACCCATATGATCAGCAGTAGTACGATCCATCCCTTTGCCGCTCCTTCCCCTCCAAAAGTTACCTCCCCCTACAACAATAGCTATTTCCACGCCTAATTCAAATATTTCTTTTATGTTGTTGGTAATCCCATCCAATGTTTCAACATCCAGTCCAAAGTTATTCTTTCCTGCCAGGGCTTCCCCACTAATTTTCAGTACCACCCTTTTATACTTGGCACTCTGCATAGATAATTTCCTCCGCTTTTTACAAAGACTACCATTATAAACAAGCATATAACCTTTAAAAAAAGGGACATATATTGTTATATGTCCCTTTTTTAAGCTAACAACCAATTTGTTTCATTACCTCATCTGCAAAATTCTCTTCTTTTTTTTCAATTCCTTCTCCTCTTTCAAACCTTGCAAATCTTCTAATGTTGATATTTTCCCCTATCAAGGCAATTTTCTCCATTAGAAGTTCATTAATTGTTTTATCAGGGTCCCTTATCCATTGTTGCTCTAATAGGCAGACTTCCTTATAAAACTTTTCTAATCTTCCCTCAACCATTTTCTCAATAACTTTCTCAGGTTTCCCCTCATTGAGAGCTTGGGCCCTCAGAATTTCCTTTTCCTTTTCAATAACTGCGGCAGGTACATCTTCTCTTCTTATATATTCAGGTTTAGTTGCAGCAATTTGCATTGCTATGTCTTTTACAAATTTTCTGAATTCTTCATTTTTAGCTGCAAAGTCGGTCTCAACATTCACTTCAACAAGGACTCCAATTCTTCCGTCTCCATGGATATATGCATCCACAATACCTTCTGCAGCTATCCTTCCCGCCTTTTTTGCTGCAGATGCAAGTCCTTTTTCTCTTAAATATTCGATAGCCTTTTCCATATCTCCATTTGCCTCTACAAGAGCTCTTTTGCAGTCCATCATTCCAGCTCCTACTTTTTCACGAAGCTGTTTTACCATATCAGCAGTAATCATCAAAACTCCTCCAAACATAAATTTTTAGTAAATTCGTATAACTATTCTTCTATTGTAGCTACAAAGTTTACAGGTACTTCCTCTGTTTCTTCCTCTTCTTCAGATTCTTCATCAAAATCAAACATTTCTTCTACTTCGGTAAAACCTGAAAATTTTTCTTCAACTATTTCCAGAGTTTCCTCCTCATATTCCGCAGGGCCTTCCTCTACGGTTTGTACCTCTGTATTATCTGATGCAGGTGTCATCTGTTCACCCTGTTTGCCTTCAATTACTGCATCTGCCATTTTGCCGGCTATAAGTTTAATGGCCCTTATTGCATCGTCATTTCCAGGTATTACATAATCTATCTCATCAGGGTCACAATTTGTGTCTACAATTGCAACTATAGGTATTCCCAGTTTTCTAGCCTCTAATACGGCAATTCTTTCCTTTCTCGGGTCTACAATAAACACAGCTCCCGGCAGCCTTTTCATTTCTTTTATTCCACCCAGGTATTTCTCAAGCCTCTCCATTTCGCCTCTTAACTTTATTACTTCTTTTTTAGGTAAAACCTCAAATATCCCTTCCTGTTCCATTTCAATCAATTCGTTCAATCTGTCGACCCTGCCTCTTATGGTCTTAAAGTTGGTCAGCATTCCTCCCAGCCACCTGACATTTACGTAGAATTGCCCTGCCCTTTCAGCCTCTTCTTTAATAGAATCCTGGGCCTGCTTTTTTGTCCCTACGAAGAGAATATCTTCTCCATTCATAGCTGTTTCCCTTATAAATAAATAGGCCTCTTCTATCTTTTTTACAGTTTTTTGTAAGTCGATAATGTAAATACCGTTCCTCTCTGTAAAGATATACTCGGCCATTTTCGGGTTCCATCTTCTGGTCTGATGACCAAAGTGTACTCCTGCTTCAAGCAGTTGTTTCATAGATATTATTGACATAAAACGCCTCCTACTATAATTAGTTTTATACCTCCACAGCAGTCAACTTCACGGGAGACCGCAATCTCTACGGCACTTTCCCATAAATCGTACTGTGTGTGTATTTTTTCCGGTAAGTAGTATAACACATAGATAATTTTTTATCAACTATTTTGAGAAATTTTCGTGGGCGCATTTTATTTTTACGAAGAAAATGCACCCAATTTTCGTCTTTTACTCAGAAAGATAACAGAGATGAAGCACGAATTTAAAAGAAAGAGAAAACAAGAGTTATAGAGAGTAGCAAAAAAATATTTTCGCAAAACCGAGTTGGACACGTACAAGATTAGTATTGTATAGTAGACTTGGGGGAGGTAGGTAATCAAGTCATGAACAATACTAATAGAACATTTTCAGGTAGGACATTTAGTCCTGAAGATATAGAAATGATAAAAT
>JABUEW010000220.1 GCA_013314855.1 Bacillota bacterium
TCTGCTCCCTGGGGTACCTCTTTATTGAGGAGGTAGCTGCCCAGGCCCTTTCCCCCGAAATATCTCTTGAATATCTGATCCGGTATCTCTTCTGTTGTCCAGGTCTTTCCGCTTAAGTTCACCCTCAGCAGCCTGTTGTAGAATCCGTACATTCATCATCACACCTCGCCTTTAAGTTTGTTAAATAGAGAGTTCCCTCGCCAAATAAGGGAACTCTCATATGATTATTGTTGTTTGGATATACTTGAAACAGCATTTTCAAGTATATCCAAACCTTGCTTCAATTGATCATTAGTTATTACCAGCGGCATAAGCAATCTAATCACATTCCCTCTTACGCCTGCGTTCAAAACAACAAGCCCATTCCTCCAGCAGTTCTTAATTATTTCGCCGGTTTCTTCCTTAGCCGGTGTTTTGTTCTCCCTATCGCTCACCAGTTCGATTGCAACCATTGCTCCTCTACCACGCACATCACCGATAATATTGTACTTTTCTTTCATCTCATCAAACCTCTTTTTGCATATTTCTCCAATATTATTGGCCTTAGCTGCAAAATCGTCCCTTTTCAAAATTTCTATGACTTTAAGCGCTCCTGCTGCTGCTATTGGGTTACCGCAATATGTTCCTCCTATACCCCCAACCTGCGAGGATTCTATTATTTCCGTTCTTGCCGTGACCGCACCCAGAGGCAACCCTGCTCCCATCGATTTTGCCGTTGTAACAATATCGGGATATACGTCCCAATACTCGCAGGCGAACATTTTTCCTGTTCTGCAGAATCCGGATTGTACCTCATCCGCGATCAGTAATATCCCATATTTATCGCATATTTCCCTTAGGGCAGTAATATATTCATCCGGTGCTACCACAAAGCCCCCTTCCCCTTGTATAGGTTCAATTATTATGGCAGCTACATCTTCCGGCGCAACGTTTTCCATAAAGAAGTCATGTATCCTGTTTGCACAGTGCAAATTGCATTTACCGTACTCCAAGCCGTAGGGACAGCGGTAGCAGTAGGGATAAGGTATACGATGTACTCCTGGGGCAAACGGTCCGAACCCGAATTTATAAGGCTTTACCTTACTGGTTAGGCTCATTGTAAGTAAAGTCCTGCCGTGAAAGGCTCCGGTAAAAGTAATAATATCGCTCCGGCCGGTATACTTCCTGACAATCTTTATTGCATTCTCTACAGCTTCGGCCCCAGTATTTACAAGCATTGTCTCTTTATCAAAATTACCAGGAATGATATTATTCAATTCCTCAACCAACTGAAGATACTGTTCGTATAAAACAACGTTTATACTTGTGTGAAAGAATTTTTCTGCTTGCTCTTTTACCGCCGCTACCACTTCCGGATTGCTGTACCCTACATTCAACACCCCTATACCCCCGGCAAAATCAATGAAGACATTGCCGTCAACGTCTTCTATAAGAGCTCCTTCCCCGCGTCTGGCAAATATAGGGGTGGTCATAAACACACCTTTAGGAACATTTCTTTCAAATCTGTTTAGCAATTCCCGGCTTTTGGGCCCTGGGATTTCAGTTATAATTTTAGGTTCTAATGTGCTGGTCATAGATATAAGCCTCCTTTTGATGTATCAGTATAATAGCTACACAAGATCAGTCCTTAATGGCAAACTCCTTCCTTTTTATATTTATATGAGCAATATACATGCCATGACCGGCAAGCGAAAAACAAGCCTCTAAAATATAAAAAAAGATATGAATTGATTTAAAAAATTCATATCTGTATCACTGATTAACGAAAACAGGGTAAATTATAGCTTTGCTTTAATTCATTATTGAATTATGAATTTATGCCTGCATCAATTGTCGCAATTTTCACAATCGTTTTCCAAGTATTTTTTCAGCTTTCTCACTACAGTAGGCTGACTTATGCCAAGTACCTCAGCTATCTTGTAAGTATTTTTTAGATAATTATAGGCTGCAACAATTAGTTGCTTCTCGGTTTGTTCCATAGCTTCTTTTAAGGGTCTCAGCTTAGTCTCTACCATTTCTTCTTTTCTATTTTTAGATAAGAAACCTGGCAAATCGTCATAATCTATAACTTCATTGTCTGCCGTAACAACCAACCTTTCTATACAGTTTTCCAGCTCCCTTACATTTCCCGGCCAATCGTACTCCAATAATGCTTCAAAGACCTCCTTGCTCAATCGTATATTAGTTGAATACTTGAGATTCAGCTTTTCAACAAAGTACTTGGCTAATACGATAATGTCTTCCTTTCTCTCTCTAAGTGGGCAAATGTATAACGGTATAACGTTGAGTCTGTAATAAAGGTCTTCTCTAAATCTTCCTTCGCAAATCATCTTATTCAAATCCCTATTGGTTGCCGCAATTATCCTGACATCTACTGTCTTAGTATCTACTCCGCCAATTCTCATGAACTTCTTCTCATTTACCACTTTTAGTAATTTAACTTGCATATGAATCGGCAACTCGCTTATCTCATCCAAAAACAGTGTTCCTTTATCGGCCAGCTCAATCAGGCCTGTTTTACCATCCTTTCTGGCACCTGTAAATGCTCCCCTCTCATATCCAAAGAGTTCCGATTCAAGCAGTGTTTCAGGGATTGCCCCGCAGTTAATACTTACAAATTCTTTATTGCTCCTTTTGCTCATTTTATGAATCGTTTCAGCTATTAACCCTTTTCCAACTCCTGACTCGCCGCTGATTAAAACATTGGAATCAACCCGTGCTATTTTTTCCACCAGAGCCATGATTCCTTCCATTTTAAGACTCTTATATATTATGTTGCTCTTAATCCCGTCATTTTGCTTCAATATTTCCAGCTGATTGTAGTACGTTTGGGCAAGCTCTTTAGTTTCTTTTAATGCCTGCTGTAGTTCATGTATCTCGGTAATATCCTTCGAAGTACTGATTACCTGTACCAGCTTTCCATTACCGTCAAATACAGGATTGCCGGTTACAATCAGCACTTTGCCGCTATTGGTCCTTTGGGTAAGGGATATCATCTTTTTATCTCTAATAACTTTAATAGTAACGGACGGGCAAAACACGCCTCTCTTCTCGAGTTCCCGGACATTCCTGCCTACCAAGTCTTCTGTTTGCAGATTATATAGCTTCTCACATATCGCATTTACCTTCAGGACGTTTCCCTCTCCATCTGTTATAAATACTTCATCATAACAAGCATTAAATACGGATTCAAGCTCCCTATTTATGCCATTGCTAAGTCTGAATGTACTGACAAAATTGTCGCTGTTATCCGTATTGTCCAAGACGATCACAGCACCAATCGTATTTCTGTTTATAGATATTGGGCACATGTTTATATACCTTATCCTACTATTTACCCAAACGCTGGCAGATGTAATGCTCAATCCCTTGCTTAAAACTTCATCTATCATGTCGAAATGCATATACTGCCTAAAATTTCGACCTCGGATTTCCGCAAGCCCTTTATCTAAGAGATTTTCACCTGCTCTATTTATAAAAGTCACATTTCCATTAGTATCAATGACTACAACTGCTTTTTCAAACGAGTTCAAAAAAAGCAGTATCGATCCTTCTTTAAATATAGCTTCCAT
>JABUEW010000221.1 GCA_013314855.1 Bacillota bacterium
AGATTTATCTATATTCTCTATGCTCTTCTCATCTATACTATTCACCCAACTCTTGTCTACAAAACTTCTTAGCAATTGCATAAATACTCTTTTTACCGATAAAAGATATTTATATCCCTTATCGTGCCTGTTGTCCGGCACATCATAACTTGAATCAGGTTCCAATACCCATAAGTATTCCATAACCTCACTCCTATTTTACAATATTTTGACAATATTTTCAATGCAATCTTATCAGAACAAATGTTCTTTGTCAAGAAAAATATGTAACAATATGTAAAATCATACTAAAAGCAGATTCTGCAATATATTAAGAAAAACTCTGTAATTCTATCCCTAACATACTTTAGCATACTTTATCTTTTCTGTAAGAACATTTGTTCTTTTAATAGATTAAAAAATACCCGCAGGAGAAAATCTCGTCTGCAGGTATTTTTTATTTGTCAACTACATTCTATTCATATTGAGTTCAATTAATTTAACGCTTTTGAGACTTCCAACGTTTTTCGACATTTTTCGGGTGGTGCCAGGTACATTACTTTTTGCCTACAGGCATCAGATAAACAGGTTCCTCTTCATCAGGTAAATCAAGGACTTTTTTAATCCCCTTATTGTCAAAAGCTCCTATTGCCACTGTTCCCAGATTAAGCGCCTCTGCTTGAAGATACACATTTTGTGCCGAGTGTCCTGTTTCAATGTATACATATTGTGTCGCCCTGTCTTTATAGCGGGAAGCTGTTCTTTCAAAGACAGCACAGTAAATAATGATTGCGGCGGCATTTTTTATACTATCCTGTCTGAGGCTTACATTATAAATATTCTCTCTTATATCCCCGCTTTTTTTAAGAATCAAACTGTGACTTGAAGGATTATATTTAAATAATCCTGCTTCTATACCTTCTACCATTGCTATTGCCACATATATTTCCAGGGGATATAATGCTCCGGCTGAAGGCGCCGTTCTTAATCCACTTGCTTCATCAGTAATACCTTGTGCCGACCATAATAACTGGGACACATCGCTTTCCATGATCTTCTCACCACTGTATGTGCGAATCGACCGTCTGTTAGCAATAGCTTCTTCAAGTGGCATATCACCTGTTTTTACAGGTTCAGAAAGCTTATATTCCTTTATTTCCACCGATATTTCCCTGCCTTTATCTCTACTATATAAATATAATAGTATAAACAATACTACGGAAGCCAGAACAATCGCTGCAATAACAATAATAATCGGCATTTTCCACTGCAAACGCATAAGTAAAGCCCCCTTTGGAAATTCGTAGTGTCAAAAGTATTGATATACCAATGACCTATAATGCTTTATATAACTTGCTTACACAAGTATTTAAGCCTTTACCCCCTGCTTTTACTTTTTTCTTTTCGTTTATAGGATAGTTTAAGCAGGAGTAGTCGTAATTGTGGAGCTTGTGGAAAAGTGCTTTGAAGTATAGTAATGCTTGCTGAAGGCCGTGGGCAAAATGTGTATCAAGTTGATTATCCACATTTTGTTCATGGCCTGAAGCTTAGCATTATTTACTAAAAAGTACTTTTCCATCAAATCCACAATTACTTGTTTTGTAGACACTCATCCCTTGGCTATAATGTACCTGTTAGCATCCCAGAACTTAATGAAATGCCTGATATGCCCTCCAAATAGTTAAGATTACTCAGACTTTCATATGACTATTTGGAGAATTTGCAGGCCTCTGCATAACAATACTTACCTTAAATTTCTTCCCTTGACATTGTAAAAAGTACCTTACACAGAGAACACATTATTTCTTTTCTACCGGATCTATACCGATACCCCAGAGCCATTTTCTCACTTCCTGCTTTTCTAACTCCTCTTTGTATTTATACCATTGATTTTCTATTTGAGGATATCTTCTCAATATATCCTTAAATCTGCGGAAGGCGCCTCTTCCATCAAGAGCATCAAATAACTTTCGGGAGATTTCGGAATCATTAAGTGTTTTTGTAAACCGCACCATCTTCTCGTATGCTTCACTACTTGACCTTTCAGGTATAATTACATACCTCTCCTCTTCATCCTCATATATTGCCTTAACATCTTCTACCATTTCCTTTTCCCATTCAGGCAGACTTGAAATGTATTCTTCTTCGTATATGTTTTCCTCATCCAGTTCAACCGGTATATATATTATTTCACCAGTTTCTGTATCAAGATATACCTCATGCTCCCATCTGTCGGTGTCCATTATAATGCTTAGCTCTTCCAAATCCACTTCAAGTTTCTTAAGACTGTCATAATTCCTGTACTTTTCCTTTTGTTCGAATATCAGGTCATAGAATTCCTCTATATCCCCTGGCTTGTTCCTGCTTTCAGCCACAATCTCGCCATCTTCATTTTCCAACCCAATAGCCACCTTAGTTATCTCTTCATTATATAAGATAACATGGCTCATCTCCTTCCACTTCACATAAACCGTACTTTCAGGTGTCAAACCTTTTATCAGCAGCCCATTTTCATATACGATAAAACTTCCGTTCAGTACTATGGCATCACACCCAGGATATGATCCATCAAATTTGAATCTCTTAATCTCTTTCCCGTATTTTTTGTTTATATCTGACATCATAACAACTTATACCCCATTCATATTAATCACTTGCTTTACCTGATCTGCCATCACATCTTAAACAAAACCGCTATGAAATAAGCTCATGGACTTTTTCTTCGGGAAGACCTGTGGCAATACTTATTTATCTTATATCCATCCCCATGCCAAGCAGATTCTTTGCTACTTCTATTTTTGTCTCAGCCCTGCCTTTTTCAATACCTTCTTGCAAACCTTCAGCCCTGCCTTCCATTTTACCCTGCATTTTCATCTCTTCTCTCATGTTTCGTATCGCTATCTCTAATGCGTAAACCATTTCATCAACCTCCCTGCTTTCATCAATAATCTTTTCTATTTCACCTGTTTCCTCTTCTGTCATCCCTTAAAAGAACACTTCTCTCCCGTCAATCTTCACCCTATATATCAAATCCGCTTCCTTGCCGTTAAAATCCTGCAATATGAATGACCTGTTTATTTGCTCTAAACTGTCCTTGTCAATTCTATGCACCCAATCCTGGCGCACAAAGCTTTTCAAAAGCTGCAAAAATACTTTCTTTACCGATAGAATATACTTATATCCCTTGTCATGCTTGTTATTCAATACATCATACTTTGAATCGGGCTCCAACACCCATAAGTACTCCATAACCTCACTCCTATTTTACAATATTTTGACAATATTTTCTATACAAACATATACGAACACTGCATATACCCTCAAAAATTTCTTTCTATCCTTAAATTCTGCAATAAACTTTGCAATTCTTTTACAGGAATTTCAGTAAATATGCTTATTTGCTCCATATCCATTCCAGCATTAAGCATATTTTTTGCAACTTCCAATTTGCCTTTAAGTTCCATCTCCTTCATTTTTTCACGTAATGCTATCTCCATAGCATACACCATATTATCTACCTCCTCGTTCACTTCTATTATCTTCTCTATTTCTTCGGCTTTTTCTTT
>JABUEW010000222.1 GCA_013314855.1 Bacillota bacterium
TCTGCTCATCCGCCTGCCATTCCTTAGAATAAAACCACATTTGAGCCCGCGGAATAACCTCAACAGGGGTAATGATCAGACAGCCGTCCTTTTCTTCAATTTCCAATTTATCGCCGGGCTTAAGCTTGAGTTTTTTCACCAGTTCACTGGGAATAGTCACCTGGGATTTTTGTTTTAATTCCACCAACATGTTCATCATCTCCATATAATAAAGTTAAACTTTCCTACTTTATTATATTCCAACCTCAAAAAAATATCAAAACCTATAACCAATTTGTTTCAGGCGGGCGACACCCCGGTACAGGCATTTTTACTACTCCTCTTTTGCCGCCGCAACCTCGTCAAATGCAGCCTCCAGGCCGCGCAAAGCCGCCTCTTCGGAAGCTCTGCCGAAATCTGGTGCCGCTGCCTGGATTCACCCGCGCGCTCTTTCTAGCGACATTGCTAACGCCTGCAACATTAATGTTTGGCCGGCTAACAGGTAGCTTCTTTTTCTTTCAGCCTTTTTAAAAGCGGCCGGGCCGCCGCAACCGCCACAACCAAATGGGCCAGGGCGTAAGCCATGCCGATGCCGTCCAGGCCGGCCATGCCCAAAAGCACCAGCCCAGCCCCAGCGAAACAACCGCCAGCATGGCCGTTTGGGCAACGATTAAATGAACCCGACTATCAGGGGATAAACAAATCCTGGCGCCCCGCTAACGTGATTACATTTTCATTTGACCAAATTTAAACCAATTTTCTTTTTTAGCAACATAAACTATAACAATCACCAAAAGCATGTAAGTTATCATCCACGCATACCCGACACCCACAATGCCGAATTTTAAAATAAATAAATAACACAAGCCCAGCAAAAGCAAGAACCTGGCCAGGTTTATTTTGATAATGCTTTCAACCTTCATCCTGACATTTTGAATGGGAGCAAACAGAGAATAAACAGCGGCCAGGAAACTGGATAAAGACAATATTCTTAGAAGCTCCAGCGCGTCCACATAATCTTTGCCAAATAATTTTAATAAAAAACCACCTGAGAAATAAAGAAAAAGCACGGCAGGAATAAGAAAAGCATAGATGGCCAAACCGGCTTTGATAACATTCTTTTTTAAACCTTCCCCGTGGCTCCCCTCCACAAAAAGCGAAGTGCTCAAAGCATCGGGGACGATTAAAACGAGATTTCCTATGGAAAACGCAATATAGTACTTAGCGGCTTCAGACCCGCCCAATAGGTTCACGATCATAATAGGCAACACTAACGTAGGCACGGAAAGAAACATGCTGGAAATATAATTTCCAGAGGAAAACTTAAATGATTCCCGGACAAATTTTTTATCAACTTTTAAGTCAAGCCCGGTTGATTTATATAAAAGCAGCAAGGCAAATAAAGAAGCGAGCAGGAAGGCCAACCCGTTCGCGCCAAATATGCCAAAGCAGCCCAAAAAAGTTAAAGGTATTAAAAAAGGAACTCTTAAAGCCATAAAAAGGTTCTGTATAAAGTAATAGTTTGCATCCCGTTTTGCTACAAAAGTGGATCCTGTAATTGCAGCTATTGAATTTATAACTGCAATTAGAATAAAGATAAGCGCGTATTTTCCTTCTTTTAGAAAAGATAATTCGGGTGAAAAAAGACTAATGCCTAGAATATAAATAATCCCCACACCAAAAGAAGAGATAGTTGTAATGACCAGACAAGTGCTAAAAACTTTTTTACGATCATTGAGTGGGAAAAAACGGATTAAAGAGAAATCAAAGCCTAATCTTGAAAATTGGATAACCAGTCCTAACGAAGAAATCAAGGCCGTGGCCACACCCACATCCTCAGTGGAATAAAGCCTTGCCGCAAGCATCCAAAAGAAAAAACCGCAGGCGACATTAGAAACCCTGCTTAAAACTATAAAAAACGAGTTTTTATACAGAGGGTCGCCCAGGTATTGCTTTAATTCCCCAAGGCTTTTAGGAATTGCAAGTTTTGCTGTAGACATATCCCAAATCCTTTAGTTTATTTCGATATAATCTTCCCGAAAGCGTCCAAGATATCCTGAATATCCGTACCACTAACGGCGGGGTGAACCGGTAGCGAAAGCACTTCCCGGGACGCCTTTTCTGCCCGGGGAAGATGTTCTTTGTAGCCAAGCTGCCGATAAAAGGGCTGGCAGTGAATAGGCAGGGGATAATAGATTTCTGTATTTATCCCCAAGCGGATTAGTTCTTCCCGCAGGGTATCTCTGGAGATACCGAATTTCTCCGATACCCTGATGGTGTATTGATGAAACACGTGCTTTACTTCAGACAAAATATAAGGAGTAATTATTCCCTTAAGGTCCTGTAGTCCCTCGGTTAAATCCTGGGCGTTGGACCTTCTTTTGGCGTTAAAATCCTCCAGTTTCTTTAGCTGGCAAAGGCCAATGGCTGCCGCAAGATCGGTCATCCTGAGATTATAGCCCAGCATCTCATGGAAGTACCTTACTTTTTGGCCGTGGTTTCTGAGCATCTTTAACTTTTCGGCAATCTCTTTATTATTGGTGGTAACCATCCCGCCTTCACCGGTAATCATGTTCTTAGTAGGGTAAAAAGAAAAGCAGCCTGTCCCAAAAGAACCTACTTTCTGACCTTTGTATTTCGCCCCGTGAGCCTGACAGGCGTCTTCGATGACGGCAAGATTATGCTTCGCAGCAATGTCCATAATTTTATCCATTACGCAGGGCTGGCCATAAAGGTGGACAGGGAGAATGGCCTTTGTCCGGGGGGTAATTTTTTCTTCTAACCTATCCGGGTCGAGATTAAAGGTCTTTTCATCTATGTCCACAAATACCGGCTTTGCTCCCGTGAATAAAATGGCATTGCCGGTGGCGATAAAGCTAAAGGGGGTAGTGATGACCTCATCACCCTCACCGATACCGTGGGCCAGGAGGGCCAGGTGCAGCGCCGCCGTCCCCGAGTTTACTGCTACAGCATATCTTGTACCGATGTAAGAAGCAAAAGCCTCTTCAAATTCCTCCACTTTTCTTCCCTGGGCAAGCCTTCCGGAATGAAGGACTTCCACCACTGCTTCAATTTCTTCATTGCCTAATACAGGTTTTGCTATTGGAATCATGTTGGCCCTCCTCATTGTTGATATTTTTTATAGCTATCATTTAATCTCAAGAAAACCGTTCTTTTTTATTTATTATGATTTCAGTGAACTTTAACTCTTCCCAGTTGGCAGCGACGTTTTATGTCTCTTTTGCCTTCCGGGGTATTGAGATAACGTATTGCATCGCGTCAATTTCCCAGCTATCTTCGATGGTAATTGTCCTACGTTTATGCTCGTGATGCAATAGATCTTTTGGGAGCAGGCCTATTCGACTTTGTGAAAATGATATACGGTCGCCCCGGCGGTATCATTTCTGTAATTCAGGATGCTAAATTCGGGCTTGCTGAACAAGTTTTCCAATTTCACAAACTGCTCTTAGATAACCGCATACACAGTGTAATTTTGGTCCTTATAAGTCTTCAAGATGGCGCATATAAAATGGCAAAAAAGAAGCCGGAGCCGG
>JABUEW010000223.1 GCA_013314855.1 Bacillota bacterium
CTGACAGAGTCACAAATAAAATCGATATTCAACTATAAACTATAACTTGAATTTTCGGATACTTAAAAGGGCTGTTGCAGTTGCAACAGCCTTACAATTTTTGTAAAGTTATCACCATTTTTTAATGTCTGATACCAAAGTCAGGTATTATATCAAATATATAATAAAAGAAGTAAAAAACTTCAATGTTCAACTTTATAATCCGTAATATGATGTTGCGGAACTAAGCACCGGATTTCCGATAACGGTCTAGCGTCTGCAACGTCCATAAGCCGTCCTGGAACCTCAAGGCAAGCATGCCCGGCGAATCGGTGTGGTGTGCTATCTGGACTTAGGTTTTAGAAATCAATTCCTGGACTCAGACCTTGTACACCTTTACACGAGTGCTTTTGTTACATGATGGACTAGGTCCCGCGAAGCTAGAAGCAGACACGGATGTCTACTCTTTTAACAAAACTATCCTATAATGAATCTTTCCATTTTTTCAAATTTACTGTTTACATCCAAATCAATTGTGTTATAATATAAATAAGGACGGCGACGCTTGTTGCTGTAAGGTTTTAGATGGGATTTATTTATTAAAACGGTTTTTATTAAGACCGTTTTTTTCTTTGCTTTTCAGGCTGTGGTCGAAGCAGTTTGCCAGCAATAATTCTTGCCAAAACACTTACTCCTATTGGTATGAATATGTATTTCACACACCAGACAACAGCATAGCCGATGTTAGTGTATAAATCATTATCCATTGTATCCTATCGTCTTCAGGAATTTTAAATGATTCTACTAATGCAGAATGAATGGAATCAAGTAATTTTTTCTTATACTCCTTTGACTTACCGGCAAAAATCTCTGCTCTAACTAATGGCATACAAATCTCTCCTTTGAAATTTATAAAAAACTTAAATCAAAAAACTCTTTAGGAGTACCCAAATATCAACCCCGCCAAGGATGGCGGAACTTTAGCTGTATTGCAACTAACGTCTTGGCTTCACGATGCCGATGAACCGGACCCGCAGAACCCTTCTTCGTAAGCGGTGCTTGCACCCGGTGAAGCGGTATGGCGAGCTTTTCTTCGTGCTCGTACTCCAGAGCCTTGCATCATGCTTTTGCCCTCGAGCCCTTGTGTGAAGCCGTTGTTAAGTGCTGTTGGTCGCCTTCTTTGTTCAGAAGCTGACAGGACCTCAGCTTTGTATCCTTGTATTAAATTAACCTGTTCAGTCATAATTATCGTTCTACGTTAGATTTTACATGTTCAAATGTCCAGTTTTTTGCCTTATCCACAAAAAAGGGCGCACTTAACCTATTTTCTATGGATAACTTTTAAATTTTTATACTTTACTGCTAATACTTTATGCAGTTTTTAAACTCCTCATTAACTTAGGCCGTTTCTCTTTTATCCTTCCTATTGCTAGAACCAGCATCACCAATAGTGCAAGGCTGCATCTTAATTTCATCTTCTTTAAGCCCTCGGATAAAGTGCTTTTCAAATCCATATACATTATCTATCCTGCTGTTTACTCTCTCAGTTGCTGTCCTTGATTTATATTCCCTCTTCCATGCATAACTGGACCTGGCAAGAGGTGTAAACCTTCTTCTGTCTTCCTCAAGTTTTATCCTGACTGACCTGTTATAATAAGGACATTTATCGCACCCTTTACAGCTTATACCTATGCTTTTACAAGGACATATGTATTTTAAAACTTCTCTGTCTTTTTCAAAGCCTCCATATCCCATCAGGTGCCTTTCCCCCATCACGGGATCATAACAATAAATAGTACCGTAATTGTCATACCCTATTATATTGTGCCTTCCTTCAAACATCCGTATTTCATTCTTATCTTCCCAGCCATTTTTCATGTCTATAACAGGTTTTATTTTATGCTGGCCCCAAAGATATTTTATCGTATCAGTATCATCATACCCTCTATCTCCAGTCCAGTATTCACATCTTTCAAATATCTCAAAATGTTCGTTTTCAATCTTTTCTATAAGCTTTTTACCTTCAGGTATCTCAGCTTCACTTGCTTTTGGTATTGCTTCTAACGGTTTTCTGCAGTAAACTTCTCAAAATAAACTGCAGTATAAATTTCCAATTGACAGCCTAACAATTGGACATTTTAAGCAAAAATAAAGCTTATGTCAAAAAACATAAGTTTATGATTTAAGATGACATAACTGATAAGATATTTATTCGACTAAGTCTAAATTGTCAAGGACAGTTTCCTTAATAGCACTTATAATACAAGCTTTGAAGTATTGTTTAGTATTCCTGATATGGTTATTTCCCTTTGCTTGCCTAAACTTGTAAAGAGCCCTGTCTATATGATTTAATTGTAATAGGAATATCAATTCTCTATGGGAGTAAAAGAGCTCTTTAATGACATCTTCAATAATAGGCCGTAAATTATTATCAAAATATGCAACACCTGATGTTTCATATATTTTATTGATTATCGATTGGTCAACCGGGTTATTATTCAAGCAGTATCACTCCTTTCCTTGTTTCCGCCATCACAATGACAGACTGACGGACTTTAATTTCATATATCTTTTTATAATAAAAACATAACTCAACAATCTACAGTTTTAATTGATCAGACAGATCATAAAGGGCAGAAACCACTGTTATTCCATCAACTTGTCCAAGTATATTCAGTTTTCCAATTCGGTTTTAATGATCCTCTTAACCACTATGTCATCAACAATTTTCGTTTTATTCATAAAGCAGTGAAGCAAGCATTTGTCACATATGAGGTTTATCTTTCTTGGTATGCCGGTACTGTAGTCCCTTAAGGTCAAAATTCATCTCAAAGTGGAAAAAAATCAGAATGAAGTTACCTGAATACCAGCTAATTCAGGCACTACAAATTTATAGATACTTCACCCATTTGGTGCTTTATTCTCGTACCGAGAATCCTTGTGTTAAAATTGTTCCCGGCTTCACCTTCATAGTGAAGGGTAAGTCTTTGTCCCAAAAAAGTTGCTATATTATCCGGCTTTACTGAATGTATCGCTGTCCCTTATAATATGGTCATACATCAGGTTTAAGTCTGACTGCTTCCTGAACGCTATGTCAGTAGCATATTCCACTTGCATAACCCTCCATGCATAAAAAGCATTGTCATGCATGACATAGTCAATATTATTCTTCTTAAGCTTTGTCGCAAGCAAGTTGTGTCCGTTCATATAAAACTGGAGCCGGAATGGGCACCAGGTTGGTACCCGTAAATAACAAGGACCCAATTCTTTGTCAATGAAATAAAAATAATAGTGAAGGCTCTTGCTTGTATCCGGCTTCAAAAATCTCTTCCCGCTTGCTTTATCATGCCAGGGCTTATATGTATTGCAAGTCTCCATAGCCGAAAAAATGTATACCAGCCCTGGCTCTTCACCTCGGTCCTTGATGATTTCCTTGATCCTGTCATCTTTCCGAAATGCTCCTGTCTTTCGAATAAATTCAATTTGCAGACCATTTTCCTTTGCTATACGCTCT
>JABUEW010000224.1 GCA_013314855.1 Bacillota bacterium
GGATATGACAAGTTTTTTGTTATGTAAAGTTTTCGTCGGGAAGTCCAAGAATTTTAAGGGTTTTTAATAAAAATCTTTACATAAAAATACAATCTAAATTCAATGAAAGACAGATTTGATATATACTCCTTTTATCATATTAAATAAAGGAGTGTTGTCAAATGACTGATCAAAAATCAATTCATGAGCTAATTAAAATCGTTAGAGGAGAAATGTACAGGATAGGATATTCCAAATATACTCTACGATCGTATGAAAAGGCATGGGAAGCTTTTATTGCCTTTGCAGATGAAAATGGCATCCAATTCTATTCAACTGAAATTGGGCTTGCATTCTTAGAGCAGAAGTATCAATTCGTTTCAAATAACCATGTGAAACATATGACAGAAGAAAAGGTTAGGGCTATCAATAGGCTGGATGAATATTACAAATATCACACAATTTCAGCTAAAGCACCATTAAGGAGAAAACATACTTTCCCGCAAGAATTTCATGGATTAGTTTTCTCATATATTGCTTTTAAAAAAGCAGAAGGTATATCGGATAGCCGGATTAATGCAATCAAATTATATCTGGAAAGATTCACTAACCATCTATATAACAGCGGATTACGAAACATTATAGAATTAGATGTCGCCCATATTCATAATTTTATTGAATCCTCTACCAAATATAATGCTTCAACAGTCAGAAACACCTTTACATGTCTTCGGGGATTTTTATCCTTTGTTCATGAAAAAGGATATCTGGACAAGAATTTATCATTTGTAGTCCCGTCAATCCGACATAGCAGGGAATGCACGATACCCTCCGCATACTCAAAGGATGAAGTGGAAAAGATCCTCAATTGTATAGATAGGTGCAATATCAAAGGGAAACGAGACTATGCCATGCTTCTTCTTGCTGCAAGGCTGGGATTACGAGCTTCGGATATCTGCAACTTGACTTTAACAAACTTGAATTGGGAACAGAATTTAATCGAAATAGTCCAGGAAAAAACAAAAAAGACATTGCAACTGCCGTTGCTGAACGAAGTCGGTGACGCAATTATTGATTACCTTCGTTTTCGCCCGAAAGTCCCATTCAAATATGTCTTTCTCAGGATTGGGAACCCACCCGGAAAATTGTACGGACATTCTTTATACATGATTGTGTCTCGTTACATAAGTAGAGCCGGAGTTCACGTCCCACCAGGTAAAAAACATGGCCCTCACGCATTAAGGCATTCTCTCAGCAGTATAATGTTGGAAAACAGAGTTCCTCTGCCGGTGATATCTGAAATACTGTCACATGCTAGTTCGGATACTACTAAAGTATATTTGAAAATTGATATCTCCCAACTCAGGGAATGTGCACTTGAAGTACCTGTTATTGGAAACTCTGGCATGGGGGTGTGGGAAATATGACAAACATTGAAAATATTGCTTCTTTAAAAAATCTGGTTGCGCAATTCTTATCTTACAAGCGAGCACAGGGATATAAATATACGTCAAATGAGGAAAGTTTGAGTAGATTCATCAAGTTTTCAGCTGATTTCGGACTATCGGAATGCGGTCTTTCAAAAGAATTGATTGAAGCATATTGTAGCAAGCGTCCTGATGAAGCACCCAAGAATCACTCAAATAGGGTGAGTGATTTTAAACAGTTCGCCATATATTTAAACGAACTTGGATATGAGGTATATATTCCAACTACAAACAAAGTCCTAAAACTCCGGTCATCCTTTGTCCCATACATATTTACGCATGATGAGATTTTAAGGATTTTTAGGACAGTTGATAATCTAAAACCAAATTCACGTTACAATAGTGCAGTTGTTTATCCGGTATTGATAAGAATGCTATACGGCTGTGGTTTGAGGATCTCGGAAGCACTTAATTTGAGAGTTGGAGATGTAGACTTGGTTAACGGTGTCCTGACTATTAAAAAATCGAAATTTGATAAGGACAGGCTTATTCCGATGTCGGAGTCTCTGAACTCCATATGTAAAAAATTCTATAAACAGATACACAATAACGCAACTGAAAATGACTACTTTTTTAAAAACAAAAATGGCAGCCGGCGTAGTGAACACACAGTGTCTATTTGGTTTCACGAGATTCTTTGGTCAAGTGGAATCCCTTATGGTGGAAAAGGTAAAGGACCCAGGCTTCATGATGTCCGTCATGTATTTTGTTGCCACACATTGAAAGAAATGTCTGATAAAGGCATTGACCTGTACTGCGCCCTTCCTGTATTATCCACCTACCTGGGTCATAGTTCGATAACAGCGACAGAAAAGTATCTTAGACTCACAGAGGAGTTATATCCCGACATAATCAAACGTATGCGTGACACTACCTCATACGTTTATCCGGAGGTGTATAAAGTTGAAGCCCACTGATTTCGCATATTACCTTACAAACTTTCTATCAAAATACCTGCCTGGTATTGAAGGTTGTAGTGTAAATACGATTTCAGCTTATCGGGATGCTTTCAAGCTGTTACTGATGTTTGCTAGGGAGAAGGAAGGCATAAAAGCGGAAAGGTTGGAACTGTCACTAATTGACAAAGCTTTTGTTCTACGTTTTCTGTTATGGATTGAAAATGAACGCGGTTGTGCTGTTATTACAAGAAATCAGAGATTGGCGGCGATTCATGCGTTCTATTCGTATCTTCAAAGGGAATTGCCGGAACGTATTTACCTGTTTCAAGAGATTTTATCGATACCCTTTAAAAAGCATCCACAGAAAACAGTAAATTTCTTGTCGACTGATGGGATTAAGGCGCTTCTTGCGGAACCAAACATAAATACAGAGAGTGGACGAAAACATCTTATGGTTCTGAGCTTGATGTATGCAACTGGCGGTCGTGTACAGGAAATTGCTGATTTAACAGTATCGGATATTATGTATAATGGAAATTCTCTAGTGAAACTTACGGGAAAAGGTAGTAAAAGCAGATTTGTTCCTTTGGAGCCTCCTGTTGTTAAATTACTTTGCCAATACCTTGAGAATTTTTCATTGACTGATCCTTCAAGAAGAATGGAGTTGCTATTTACAAATCACTCACAAAAGAAGTTAACCAGGCAGGGTATAACCTATATTGTAAAAAAATATGCTGATAGGGTACGAAAAAAGCAACCTGAATTGATACCGGAAACTCTTTCGCCGCACTGTCTTAGACATTCCCGCGCAGTTCATTGGTTGCAGGCTGGGGTGGATTTGATTTATATCAGAGATTTATTGGGACACACAAGCGTTCAAACCAGTGAAATTTATGCACGTATTGATGGTGAAATGAAAAGAAAAGCTTTAGAAAAAGTTTCTTCACAATCCTTCCCAAATGAAATTCCTTCATGGCAAAAAGATAAATCTTTGATGGAATGGTTAAAAGAATTGGATTAATTCAGTTAAAAATTATGTAAAGATTTTTGCCGGATGTGCTTGAGAATACAAGTACTTTCGGCAATTTCTTTACATAACAAAAAACTTGTCATATCCGGTA
>JABUEW010000225.1 GCA_013314855.1 Bacillota bacterium
AATATTTTTCGCACAATTGCATAAAGCCAACTCCTGGTGTAAATTGGAGATGACAAATAACCAAAAACACCGAAAAGGAGAATGCCTTTATGTCTGAGAAAATTATACACCTAAATGAGGAAGCTTTAAAGCAGGACCTAAGTGAAATTGTAAGAGGAACAGTAGAAGAAACACTTAATCAGCTGCTGGATGCAGAAGCAGACCGGATCATAGGAGCTGGGAAATATGAAAGAAGCTCAGAGATAATTGACACCCGTGCTGGGCATTAGAAATTGTCCCAAAGTCCGTGGAACATAGTGTAAAGTTATTGTAGGAAAAAAGGAAAAGAAAAATAGAAAAGGGATTACGCCTCTGATAAAATAGAAGTTGCTGAAAACCCTAAGATATCAAGGAGGCGAATCCCTATGTTAGATATTATACACCAAATTGCAGTGGAAGAGTTAGAGAATATTGAAAAAGAAATAATAGAAATAGTAGCTCGGCAGGGAGATTTTTCAGAACTGGAGGAAATGGCACGGGACGGACTACTGTCATTATCGGTGCAATTGGGTATCAAGGCTTTAAAGATCATGCTTGAAGATGAGGTTGCCTCATATGCCGGGGAGAAAGGCAGGCATGACCCATCCAGGACAGCATACCGGCATGGGTATGAAAAGGTCGGCGTTGTTTTAGGCGGGCAGAAAATAGCAGTACAAAAGCCAAGAGTCAGGACTAAAGATGGAAGCACAGAATTGCCCATAGAAACGCTTATACAGTTTCAAAGGGAGGATGCGCTCAATAATGCAGCATTGCAAAGGATCCTTCATGGCGTATCCGTTAGAAATTACGGTTATACCCTGGATGAAGTGCCTGAAGAACCGCTTTCTGTCTCAAAAAGCGCTGTAAGCCGCAGGTTCATAAAAGAAACCCAGAAGTTGCTGAATGAGTTTTTAAACCGCACCATAGACGACTATTATCCGATAATCATGCTGGATGGAGTAAAGATAGGAGACTATTTGGTTGTTGTATCCCTTGGCATATCAAAGGCAGGAAAGAAAAAAGTTCTTGGCATAATAGAAGGCTCCACCGAAAACGCTAAGATTTGTACAGATCTTATTCAGAACATGATCAAGAGAGGCTTGGATGCTGAATAGAAAAGGCTATTCGTACTGGATGGGGGTAAAGGGTTACACAAAGCAGTCAAGGACGTATTCGGCGAAAATGTACAAATACAAAGATGCCAGATACATAAGCTAAGGAATGTGCAGAGCTATCTGCCGGAGAGTGAGCAAAGAAGGGTAAAGGCGGCAATGAACAGGGCATATATGGAGTTTGAATATCAAGAAGCGAAAAATAAACTTGAGCGTTTAGCAAAAGAGCTTGAATTCAAATATCCATCCGCATCAGCCAGCTTAATGGAAGGACTTGAAGAAACCCTTACAGTTCACAAACTGAAAGTTCCCGGGCTGTTAAGAGCTACACTTTCAAACACCAACCCCATTGAATCAGCTATTGGGACCGCTCTCAATGTAACTGGCCGGGTTAAGAACTGGCAGAGTGGCAATCAGGTTTTAAGATGGATTTCATCAGGGTTTATACTGGCAGAAGAAAAGTTCAAGACCATAAAGGGGTACAAACAAATTCCCTTTCTGATAGATGCTTTAAACAATAAAAAACCCGCTGAACTATCACAGGTGGGTTAATCTGTGAAAATCAAAGAAAAACTACGCTACTGAAATTCCACGGGAGATTGGACAAGCTCCGTTTTTCTCCAATCCTCTGATATCTATATTTACTGATGGTGCAATAACTTGGACTGCTGACTATTTAGCTGATGCAGATGCTTACCGTAAACCGAGATATACCTGGAAGTGGATAGAAGTATATGATGGTCAGTCTTGGGATGATTGGTTTCACTCAACAAGAAGAGAATACTTCTTATACTGTATTATGGATGAATATCTAACGGAAAATGGCGAGTTTATTGATACTTACGTTGAGACATATTATCCCAATGATGGTTATGATCCTCTGGAAGAATCTTACGGAGATCATTTCTATAATGACCAATGGCTGATGGATAGAGCAATAGATAATTATACTTATGGATATTATGGCGATTATGAGAGATATCAAGATGGAGTTACGGAGGCCTACGGTTTTCCAGATTAGATAAGGAGGAATTGACATAAAACATCAATATCTGTCGTATTTAAAAATTATTTTAGCATTGATTCTACTTGCGCTTTTTTCCGCATCGTGCAGCAAAGCTGATGCTTTTACGGAAGAAGATTTTACTGTTGAGTTGATCTCAATGGAAAAATCAGAGGACAATAATACTCTTAAGATCCTATACAATATCTTGATACGGAACAATACTACAAAAACATTAACTATAGACGCAATGGGTTACTTGGACGAAGACATACAGAAGCTTTTCGATCAAAAGGGATATTCCCCAAATGTAGAGCTCTGTACTGCTAAATATGAACCAAGGCAGTCACGACATATTCATACCTATGTTACAGTGCCTGAAAGTATTATGGAGACTGATAGAGATAATGTACTAGAAAATATTAACAGGTTAAATGTTGTATTGACCATTAATAACGAAGCAAAACTACAGTATATATTAAACCCATAGTATAATTGAGGAAAATATAAGATAAGGAAACAAAATTGCTGAGATGACTTAAGATAATAACATTACTGACTTGTCTAAGGACAAGGGGACGGCAGACTGTGTGAATAATCGGTTTTACAACTTCTCACAGGCAATCCCTTGCTCCTATTTCCACCAACAAAATAAACTTTAGTTGATTTTAAATATCAGAAAAAAAACCGGCAAGTCTACCAGTACCGGTTTTCTTTTTCCCTTAATCGTTTTAAATCGCTCCACAAATTAACCTAATTTTGTGGCCATAAAAAGGTTGCAGTTTCAAAATATATAGCGTAAATATATGTCTATCTTATTGGGGTAAGTTTAAAGTCGGAATAATCATGAGCAAATACTTTCAGAGAGCGTCAGGGATCTGTTGAACCTGTAGGCACCTACAACTAATAAGCAGGGAATAGAAGAGCCATTGTAAGGGCTTTTTTTTATTTTGCCCGATAGTCCAATTATATATCCAACCGTATATCCAAGAGGTGTACCAAGTGACTTGGACGTGTAATTGGACAGGGTAGGGGGCTGAAAAGCGAATTTTACAGGACGGTGAGGGCCAGCATTTTCAAAGGATTTAGGGCCCGCCGCCTCTTCCGTTATTGTGCTGCTCACCTCACCCTTTCCGCTCCTGACCCCCCTCTCACACCATACTTCGTAACCATGGCATGATAGGGGGGTCAGGAGCGGGGTTCGGTTCGCA
>JABUEW010000226.1 GCA_013314855.1 Bacillota bacterium
CCCGGGAAGATCTCTTGATTAAGCCTGTAGAGGTTGCTTTATGACAAGAAAGCTCCCTGTGGTTACAGCGAAAGAAGTAATCCGGGTTGCGGAACGTATAGGGTTTGTTTTTGACCGGCAAAAGGGGAGCCATGCGGTTTATTACCGGCCGTCGGACAAGCGTCGTGTCGTTGTTCCTGTACATTCGGGTAGAGAACTCAAGCCCAAGACTTTGGTTGGGATTATTGCCGATATGGGGCTGACGGTCGAAGAGTTCAGGAAACTTCTTTAAGAATTAATCTGGTTCAGGTACGTTTTTATGATGAAGACTGACGTGTGGATCAATCAGCAAGCATTGAACTCCTTCACGCGTCTTAAGTTCGTTTGCCAATTCCTTTGTCTGATATTTCTTTAAATCTGTTGATGCCATCCTCGCAACTCCTTTAAGGATTGATGTTTTCTGTAGGAATTATGTCTTCCGTTGGTTTAATAGCATCAAAAAGAGCTATTAAATCTTGTGGAATCTGATTAATATCGCAATAATTGGCTATTGCTTTTGCTATTTCTGCTTTTTTTCTTTCTGAAAGTTTTTCTAAGGCTTCTGCAAATTGGTAATGTGGATTCTCCTTTAACTTTTCTCGGCACTTTTCAATTTCTTCTTTGCTCCATTGATCCTTAACTTGATCACCATAATATTTCATGACGGACTCGTAAATCACGTCAGTATCAAAGGCATCTTCGAACTCCATATATCCTATTTCGAATTTATCGACCCTTCTTTCTTCTTGTAGTTTTTCTAGCAGTTCTTTTGTATTCTTTCGGCGCTTAATGACTAAATCCCTATTAATGTCTTGGTCTACCAGAACCATTAAAGGGATGTCAGCCATAAATTCGATAAGAACTTTCGCTAATTGAGCTAAGTTATCAACGCCGTGAGCATTGATCAAAGTGACAAGTTCACTATCGAGGCTTTTCTTTTTATATTTCTTAAACAAGATAGGGAGCGCAATTTCTTCTGACTCACCTTCGACCAGTAGTATCTTCCTGGTGAAGAATAAATGGGTATTTTCTATACCCAGGGATTTTAACAAATCTTTTACATCATTGTTGTCTTCCAGATACTTGACATTGGTGGCGCCATTTTCCAGACAAAGCATCCTTATTTTGGACGGTTCGATGCTGTTTAAAATAAACGGAGAATGGGTTGTAATAATTACCTGGGCCTCCTGTTTTATTTGTTCTAAAATTTCCATTAATTCGCGTTGTGCTTTCACGTGAAGATGGGTGTCAGGTTCGTCAAAAATGAAAACTTTTTGCTCCATGCCTCTTTCTTTTTCTACTTTATGTCTCAGAAGAGCTAAAGTGGTTCTTCGTTTTGTTCCATCGCCTTTTTTAGCAAATTGAATCTCTTGACCTTCAACTCCTCTAAAACTGGTTGTTACATTTATGGTTTTTGTGATATCGAAAGGTTGATGCTCAATGTCAATAAGGATTTCTTGAACATCAGGAAGAAACTCCCTAATTCTAGGAAGAACTTCTTGATTAATTTCTTTTTGTTTTTCATCTGCAATCATGTTGAGATTCTCTTCGAAAATAGTTTCCAGTTTTTTGTCTGTTCCTTCAACCCTGACGCTCCAGATATTTTTAATAGCTTCCTTTAAATAAATATCTTTAAGAAAACCGTTGATGTCTTCAAAAGTTTTTCCATCCAAGGGGGGAACAGTTAATAACTGCGGCATATCTTTTTCTTTAATCAAAACCTCTTCTTTACAGTTATTTTCTATCTTATTTTTGTTTTCGTCCAGAAACTCAGAAAGTTCCTGTCTTAGGGGATCAAGGGTTCTTCTTTGAGTAGTTTTTCCAAATTGAGCGAGTAGACTTTTAATCTCTTCCTGGCTAAGATCATTAATTTTCTCTTTTTGTGCCAAATACGGGCTTAAAATACCCCAGGATACGGTTTTTTTAATGACTTTATCAATATTATCACCATTGATGGTAAATTCAAAAATATAACTTTCCTCAGAAAAATCGAGCTCCCATCTCATGCATCTTTCTCCGGCATAAAAATCGCTGCGATCGGGCAATGCATTCTTCATCGCCAGATCAATTACTTTAACCAGTGAGGATTTTCCGCTGTCGTTTTCCCCGACAATCACTGTTATGTCGGGTTCGAAACTAATGTGCACATCCTTTAAACATCTGAAGTTTTTAACTTTAATACTCTTTAGTTTCATTATTTTTGCTCCTTTCTTTCTTCTCTTTTCCTTATTGAACTTTTTAAGGGAATAAAGAAATATGTCTAAAAATGTCGACGATAATTAAAAAGCATCAGAACCGCCATATCGGGCGGTTCTGAAAACTAGCCTGGTTTTATAAATACAAAAACTTCTTGCACTTCATTTTAGGTGATAATTCTAATTCCAAATCTAATTCCAAAAGAGCCCCCTTTCTTCCCAATGTCCGAATCACCTATAATCATTATATTACCATTTTAGGATATATCAAGTTATTGTTTCTCAGTTAGAAATTACGTAAAAAAGTTGAGATTTGCTGCTTCTGTTTTTATAACATCCCGAGAGATACAAGAACCGTATAAGCGAAAGTTGTGTGATGATAGCTGAGGAATATACTATGCTTCTTTTTGAGTATGGCGTGACCAGGCCTGGCCAGATGTATCTTGTGGTTCTGCTCAGGCGAGGTAGAAGGGAATGATCACTGGTGTTTAGGTGCATAATCTGCCTTAAGGATTTACCTGATGAAGTGGCTAGCCAGGAGCATATCTTCCCGGAGGCACTAGGTGGAACGTTGGTTATCCACGAAGTCTGCCGGGCATGTAATTCCCGCCTTGGCCGTTTTGTGGACGACCCTCTGGTCAACAACTGGCTCAATGCAGGCTAAGAGGATGGTGCTCAGGCTTCCGGGCAAGAGCGGCCGCGTGCCAAATCCCCTGGAGAAGGGTGTTCTGGCAAATGAGCCAGGGGTCAAGGTACGCTATGAGTTCGACGCTGACGGAAAACCCAAAGGCTGTATGTGATTCCCCAGGTTGGCGCTATCTTCGGCTACGTCAATCTTTTCAACACCTTTGAAGGTTGCGTGGTGCTGAGCAAAGAACCCATGGCTTACGGCCTCGATTGTGATTATGGGGCAATTTATATCGTGGACGTACCTCACCGGCTCACTCATCGGTACAGCCTGGCCGAACTGGTAGCAAACTTCGTAGAACAAGGTGCCGTGGACTGAGATGAGGATCTTATTTTATCCTCGCCAGTGCCCGGTTTACCTCGTTGATGTAAAAATACTCCGGGTCAAACTTTTTGCCGCCAGTATCCTTTTCTGCCCAGAGCAG
>JABUEW010000227.1 GCA_013314855.1 Bacillota bacterium
AACTGCATGAGATATACCATCTTCTGGTACTTTAAGCGCTCCCTAAAGCTGGCCATACTGAATCCGCCAACTTCCTTAAGGCAAAGCTGCAAAGCTATTAGCTGTTCGTCCACTTTTTCCCCCTTCCTTCTAAAATTTATAATCTTCAATTGACAATAAAGCTTAATTAATCGCCTATTGATTTTATGATCCTGGGGTAGAAATAGTAACCCAAAAGTACATTCGCCACATATGAAGAAATTTCCTGCAAAAAAAATTAAAAAAACTTGAGCCCTATTATATCATCCGGATCCGCTACCACTCCTGGATAAATTTCCCACATTAATGAAGCCACCTTTACCTCCTGTAACGCTATATACTTCCAAGCACTACCTGGTATTATTCTACGAAGCTCGCTGAAACTCCACCACCAGACGCAAAAGATCTGGCCGGGGCCGCTGGACACTATACTATCCAGATTCAACTACCCTGCCGGGAAGTCCCTTACAGCAAAAAACGGCTCCTTTTGCCTATCCCCCCACTAGACAAAAGAACCGTCCCCTTGTCTCCCTTGTCCTGGGAAAAATTTTGGCCGGCGGTGACGTCTGGAGTTTAAAAACGTCAAAAAAGCCGCCACATCGCGCAGCGGCGAAATTTTCCGGCAGCAAATCGTCCGCTTCTATCAAACCGTCCGCAATAATTCTTTCGCCTCTAATCGCAGGGAATCAATCTTTTCTACCGCAAGGCGCGCTTCCTGCAGGGAAACATGCGGCTTAAGACGATGGATATATTCGGCTCGCCTTTCCACACTTTGCTCTTCTCCTTGCTCCCTGGTTATGTAAAATGCCGTTGCGAGGCGCTCAAGTTCAGCTACTCCTTTCAGCGCAAATGTATTCACAACAAAATCAATTTGCCTTTTGTATTTCGCCCGTGTTTTGGGGTAGCTTTTCATGATTATTTCTGCAGCAGTTCCGGGCAAAAGGGAAGGCCCGTAAGGATAAGGACGCACCTGGAGCGCCAGGAGATTATCGGCCCGCATCGCCGTCAGTTCATCCCTCAGGTCAAAAGAAAACGGGCCGTGCTTATAGAGGATGAAATCAAATTCCATCGGTACTCCCATCATTTCCTGAAGAAAGTAACTGCATTTTTGGATGTGCGTTTCTCCGCACCAACTCCCTCGCTCCTTCATCCGTTCAATCAATTCTAGGATTATTGCCATTCTTTTTAAACCATCCATAACCTTTACTCCCCCTCCCCTGGCCTGATTATTTCCTCCCGATTTTTTTCCAGCCATTCCTTCGCTTCTTTTAACAAATCTTCCCTAATGAACACGTAATCAACCGCGACGACCGGAATATTCCTGAGTGTATCGGAAATAACAAGAGAGGAAACAATTCTCCCATCCTTGGTCTTCACAGGAAAATCAGGAATACCGCCTTTTTCCTTATAAAAGTCGCCACGGACCAGATCCTCGCCAAACCTGGCGGAAGCGCTCTTAAAAATCGCTTCTCCGGCCCGGATATTTATTTGAAGGTCGGCTGGATTTCGCTTATACAAAAGCTTATAGTGCTTATGTTCAACAATCCTTCGGGCGGGATCATGCCCGGGGTGCTCAGGATCCCGGGAAGCTTCTAAAAGTGCTGCTATTACTTCACTATCTGTAAAAGCCAAAAATTGTTCAACACTTGTAGGAAATTTTCCGTCAGGTAACCACTTCTTCAAAAAATCCTTCAGGTGAATGTCGTAAATCCGTCTTACCGGATGGAAATAAACCTGGCTATACATAAAATAACGGGCGAGAAGGAGGGCTTCTGCGGTATGAAGACCCCCTTCTTCAACTCCAAGTACCGGTTCCAGCGAGCCCTCTGAACCATCTGGAGTCGCCCTGGGCAAAATTCGCAAAGTATCAAGCAACCGGTAATGATCAAACCGCCCATAAGCAACCCCGGCATGATAAGAATCACGGAGCAAATAGTCAATCAGGTCTACACCAAAAGCATCGCCAACAATTATTTCCGAAAGGATAGCTTCCCAATCGGTAAATTTTACACCTTTAAGTTTCTTCGGCCCCACTGCCAGCTTGATTATATCTTCGCAACGAAGTGGGGGAGTCATCTGCTGCCAGATTGAACCGAGCTCCTTGTGATTCCTGATAATTTCCCCCGTCATGGTTTCATGATCAATGCCAGCCGGCAACAGGTCTTTTTCGGCAGCGTGGGAGAAGGGAAGGTGCCCCATATCATGACACAAGGCGGCCATCCGCAGGACACGGCGCCAGTAGCTAAGTTTGTCTTTATTATGAAGTTCTGGAATAACACTCTTAATCTTATCATCAATCGCTTCCGGCCGGGTGACTACGTCAAATACCCTTCCGGCTAATCCATAACCCCCAGAGAATGCTCAAACCGGCGGTGGGTTGCTCCTGGATAGACAAGGTACGACAAAGCCAACTGATGAATGTAACGGAGGCGCTGGAAAGGGTAGGAGTCTAAAACTTTTCGCTCATCTGAATCAAGCCTGATAAAAACATGTAATGGATCACGAATTTCGTGATATTCTTTTCATAAGAAAAGATTCCCCTAAACTCTAAACAACGGGAACAGTTCACTCCGAACAAGTGTTTTATAAAAATTCTCTGCCTGATCCAAAAAATCCTTCTTTCTGGGAAAAGTTTTTTCAAGGTTTTTCACGTCCATTAACCTGCCACGCCACGTTCAGCGCCATCTTCACTCCCGCCCGAAATCTTTCAAAGCGCACAATGTCGTCTTCCGCCAGGTACTCGGCAAAACAAACAAAACAATCAGGGGGACGTTTCTGATGTCTACCCCCTTCAGGCTTTATTTTAGCAGTCAGCCCTGTTATCCTCGCAATCTGTCTGAGGCTGCTCCCCTCTATCTCCTTGATTTTCTGCAGGATTTTATCCCGCTCCGGTTTTTCCATCAGGTGCAGGACACCAACAGGTCTGCCGCTTGATTTTTCGACCTCGTGTTTCGCCGCCTGCCCCTGCCTGCAGGCGCAAACATGAGAACCGTCCCTCTGTTTGTGTGTTTGTGTTTGAGAACCGTCCCTCTGTTTGCCGGAGAACCGTCCCTCTGTTTGCCTAGCTTTCGGCCGTGGCCATGGCGCGTCCAGGCCCTTAATACTTCCTGCCTATCTCCTGCAACCTCTATCTTCCCTTTCCCCGGGCAAGAAGCTAAGCTATTAACCAATAGCTAACCAATGGCTCTCCAATTGTTTACCTCTCCGGCTCTGGCGGCGGGAGCTGAAGTAAAAAAGTTTT
>JABUEW010000228.1 GCA_013314855.1 Bacillota bacterium
TCAAGCATCGAATAGTATTGAGAATTTATACCTAAAACATTAGCAATTTCTTCTTGCGTAAGCCCTTTCTTATCCCTAAGCTCACGTAGTTTATTCAATAGTGTCACCTCCTGTTCGAACATATTGTTCAGTTGATGTTTTTATTATACCGAACTCAATGTTCTATGTCAAGCATAATTTGAACTTTTTGTTCATGTTAATTTAATCAATCGAACATTATGTTATAATTTCCTTAAAGAGGTGATACCTTTGTTTGGTAAAAGGCTGAAAGAACTAAGGATTGAAAAAGACTATTCCCAAAAGGATATAGCAAATTATTTGGGAATTTCGGATAGAGCTGTAGGATATTATGAAAGCGAAGAGAGGTTCCCGCCTCAAGATATTTTGCGCAAACTTGCCGATTTCTACAACGTCTCCGTGGACTATCTCCTGGGGCGGACGGACATGCGTAATCCCCAAGACTATGAACTTATTAAGTCGATTTCCGGCGACGATCCTGAACTATTGGAATTATTAAAAGAATTTACACATAGAGAAGACTTAAAGGAAATACTTAAGCAACTTCCTAAAGTGGAAAAGGATGACATCAAAACTGTTGTTAAGATGATCTCTGGTCTCGTCGAAGAAGACAATAAATTGGAGATTAAAATCAAAGATACTGATGATAAAGCCGATAAATACGTAGAAGAGCTAAGTAAGGATCCCAACTATAAAATCATGAAAAATGAATAAAAAACTTTGTCGAATTTTGTAAAAGAAAACTCCTTCACCTTACCTTTTGTAAGTGGTAAAATATTTATACGAACAGATGTTCGTATAAGCATAAGATAAAGGTAGGTGAGATAAATGGCAAAGGGGGTCAAGGTCTATAGGTATGGCAAATGTATAATTTTTGTAAAGCCCATAGACGCACCTACCCAACAGAAAGAGCGAAAGGAGGAAGATAAGGAAATCGAAAAAAAGAAACCCTCAGCTTCTCAAATGAGTTAAGGATTTGTGTTACCCTCACTTTTAAATTGAATATAACGCTTATGGCGATGAGAATAAATAGATATATTGGATTATAAAGGGTATCCATGGGGAATAAGAAAATAAAGGAGGATACTCATGTCATATGTTGAAATCAGTAAAAACAGTACGCATCTATTTGATGCTATTGTAACAAATGATAATTTTCAAGGTGAAAGGTATATAACTGTAAAAGAAGGCCAGTACCTTAAATTACAGGGGGCATCTATAAAAGTAGAATAACTTACAAGCAGCCGCGGCTGCTTTTCTTTCAGCTATTCTCTTATAGGAGTGATATAGTGACTATCGTAAATTTTAGAACTCCCAGAGCTTCTTCCCATAACAAGAAATATGCAGTGGCCCTTTGTAGGGTTTCTACCGAAGACCAGTTTACTAAAGGACTGTCCATACCGGAACAGCGTGAGCGTATCCAAAAATGGGCGGACAAGAATAATATAACTGTGTTAAAGTGGGAGGAGATATCGCACTCTGCGTACCGGGGCATGGATGAGGATCCGCGAGTATTGGACTTGATTGAATTCGCGAAGACAAATGATAGTGTCTCATACTTTCTTGTAGATGAAAAGAGCCGGTTTGCACGCAGGAAGTATCTCCGGGTTGTATGGCAGGAAGATCTCCGCAAGCACGGTGTACAGGTTGTAGGCGTCAGCGAACCCCAGTATGACCGTAACAGCATCCATGGCATCTGGCTTGAAGGTATTAGTGAAACCAAAGACGAGGCCAGGAGTATAGAAACGGCATATCATACAACCAAAGGCATGATGCGGAATGCTGCAACCAGGGACCCTGAGACGGGATATTGTTATAAAAACGGAGGTATTGCTCCAGACGGGTACCAGAACCAAAGAGTTATCCGGGGAAAAGATTCTCGGGGAAAAGATATTATAAAGCTGCTCTGGGAGGTTTGCCAAGAGCGGGCTAAAATAATTAGATATATTGTGCTTGATTTATGGATGAAAAAAAGAATGTCATACAGAGAAATACGGGACCATCTAAACTCAAATGAACTTAAGTTCAACGGTACATCAAAGCCTATATTAAATAGCAAGAATAAACCCTGGTCAACGACTACGATTAGAGAGATATGCATGAGGGCCCTTGAGGGCGTCTACTCCGGCATATACTACTGGAATCGTACCGGCAGAAACTTACGTGGCACCGGAGAGAAATGGAAGGATGAAGATGATTGGGTACTAATTGAGGATGCCCATCCAGCAATCATCAACAATACTGAATGGGAAGAGCTAAAAACTACTATGGGGCCAATTGTACAGAAACGAAAAAACCCCAATGCCAGGACCAATAGGAGCGAAGATAGTCAGTATCTTTTCAGTGGAAACAATGCCGCTGGAGAGCCTATGTTCATCTGTATGCACTGTGGTGGCTCAATCAACGGTCAGCAAGTAGCAAAGCACTTATATTATCTATGCGCTAACTACAAAAATAAAGGGAAGGCTGGGTGTAGCAAAGGCGTTGCCATAAAAAAGGACGAGCTTGAAATTAAGGTTTTAAAATCGATCAAATCAAGGTTCACTCCTCAAAAAATAAAGCTCGTTGTGAAGGAAATAAATAATATACTGAACGAGAATAATAAAGATCTAAAAAAAGCAGAAACCTATATAAAAAAAACTATCCTTGAAGCCGAAAACTCAATAAACAATATAATGAATGCTATTCAGCAAGGCAAAGGCTCAAAAACTATTCCCTTTCTTTTAGAACAAATGGAGAAACTCCAAGACGAAAAACAATCCCTGGAGAATGAATTAGATGAGTTAAAGCGCGAGCAGCCTGAAGTAAAAAAGTTAGATGAAGCGACAGTCCTGGCGCAGGTCCAAAACCTTGAGACTATATTACTATCTCCAAAGACGCCAAACAGAGAAAAGAGGATGGCGATTAGATACTTTATTAGGCAGTTGCGCTTTGATCCCGATAAAGGCGAAGTACATATTTATTTTTGGCCAGATCCAACGGGCTCAGATAAAGAATTGCTTAAATTAATTAAGGTAAATGAGCAAATTAGAGGCTCTTCGGCAACTGAAGAAGTCGTCCAAAACAAAGAAAATACCGTTATGAGTTTTAAACGATTCCGGTTCCCGGCACCAGCCAGATATATCAATGGTTTCAGGGTTTATGACCTGAAACCATTTTTGTTTGATATTCAGGTTGTTAAGAGTTTTCTCTATTTTTAAAACCCCCTGCATTATGCC
>JABUEW010000229.1 GCA_013314855.1 Bacillota bacterium
CCTTTAGACCGAATTCTTTCTCTGGCCGGGCTAACACCTGATATTTATACAATCATTAGGAAAAGGCCGCATTATTTACTGGAATGAAAAATGTGGAATCCTCGTAATTAAGGGTGCGAAATGTAGGATATAATGTTATAATACTTAAATGATAATGAGTATAAGGGGGTTATATTTACGGGTGTGTTTTATAAATTAAAAAATTTCTATAAAAACCTAAAGCTCAATCATAAATTTTTAGCAATAAGTGTTATTATGCTAATATTGCTTGCAATTTTTGATAAATTCATTCCGGCCAATTCTATACATAAAATAAATTATGTTTATTTTTCATTGTTTGCACTTGGATTTACTATGATTGGAGCGGTATTCAATTTTTATACTTCAACTAGAAAGATTTATATAACTATTCTAATTACTATATTTTTCGCATACATGTTTTGGTTCTATATAAAATCATATTTTAAATATATTTCTTATATTAAACAGTTAATGTAATTATAAGTATTATTTTTCTCTTTTTATAGATGATGTAAAATATTTTGTGTAAATACTTGAAACAAAAAAATAGGTAGGGTATCCTTGGAATTGATCAGATTCCATAAAAGATTAGTATCGTTATTAATCAGTTCTAAAGTTACTTCGGGAAAATGGGGTCAGGAAATATTTATTGATGGATTAGCACAATATATTCGGGAGTTTTTAAAGCATGCTTTTGAAGAAGCTATAAGACTTGAACTACAGGAAATGCTTGGGCGTAAACCTTACGAAAGGACCGAATCTACGAATAATTACCGTAACGGTAGCTATGCCCTATGATGAAGCGCTAAACCGTTTTAACGACTGGAAGAGCCATTGGGATAAAGTAGCACCAGGCGCTGTTCACTGCCTGGAAAAAGTTCTGGATTCTGTTTTACAATTTTACCATTTTCCGAAACACCACTGGAAAATAATCCGTACAACTAATATCATTGAACGCACCTTTTAAGAGTTCCGTCGTAGAACCAGGCAAATGGATAGCCTGCCCAATGAAGATTGCTGTTTAAGATGTGTGTATGCCATAGCTTCTAACCTTAACGACTGATGGGCAACCCGTAAAGTCGATGGCTTTTTACCCCGGCGGAAGGAAAACGCAGGTGCAGCTTAATTGGCAATAACTGGAGAGTAGCCCTTGCTGATGTTTTTACACAATTATATTGACATTACCTAAGAGAGCCTGTTCGCTCCTCTGGTAACGGTGAAAGATGTCAGTGGTGAGCTTGCCGTTGCGGAGCCTTGGAACTCTTAATGTAAGGGTACCTACTCTGGTAATTAATTTCCTCGGATAGTAGCCATTACGATTGTCTTGCCTTTCTTCGGCCCTTTCATAAGGTTCGGCCTTTATTTGCTCCGCAGCTTGGGCCTGCAGTATTTGATTGAGTAAGGACTCTAAAAACTTGGCCATCCCTTCATCTTTTGCCTCTTTTTAAAAAAGATGATGCAAAAGTTCTGTATCAATGATAATATTATATTGAGCCATTTCTCATCCCTCCAGTTAGCTTTTTTGGTTTGTTTACCTTTAATTCTAACCAGAGGGGTGGGAGTGGCTCAACCCTTTTCTAGACAATTATACGGACTTAACTTGACCACATCACAGTACATATTACCAAAACAACAAAAATATGGTAAAATATAATGTAAAATTATTTAAGAACTCTCTAAAGGAGATGTTATAATGGATAAAAAAAGGGAGTTTAGATACATAGTAAATTTTCAAAAACACTACAGAAACATATACAAAACAGTTTTATATATTCTCAAAGATGAAAACACAGCTTACGATATAACACAAGAAACCTTTATTAAAGGCTATAAATACCTAAATACACTTTCTGCCATGAATAAATTCAAACCATGGATACTTAAAGTTGCCACTAACCTTGCCTATGATTATCTCAAAAGCAGAAAAGAGGTTTTTACCGTTGGAGATATGGACAAGCTTATAGCGATTGAAGAGGAAGTTAGAAAAAAGATGAAACAAAATGATGTTGAAGCAAGTTATATTAATAAGGAGGTTACAAAGGCAATAAGAGAAGCCATAAAATCACTAGATAAAAAATTCTCATTAATATTAGTATACAGGTTCTACTGTGATATGACGTATGAAGAAATAGCAAAAAAACTAAAACTTAACATTAATACGGTTAAAACCAGGTTGCGTAGGGGGAAAAAGAAGCTAAAACAAAGTAAACAGCTTAGAAAGTATATTGAGGGGGAGGGCAGTTAAATGACTAAGGAAAAAGAAATAATCAAAAAAGTGCTAGAAGAAGAAATAAACAGCTTACCTGACCCCGATTCCCCCGATTGGGAACAAATGATTTTACAGTTACCGGACAGGGGTAAAAAATCAGATGAAAAGAAAAAGCGGTTTAGAATAATAGCAGCAGCTGTGATTCTATTTCTATTAAGTGCTGTAACCAGGGATTTGTTGATAGCAAAAACAGATTATATTTATAAGCTGTTTATCAGAACAAGGGGAAATATCGTTAGTATTATAAATTATATAACAGAGGATGAAACAAATAACGAGATTCTTATAGATAAAGATGAAGGGGGAACGATAGAAACAACAAACCTACAAGAAGCAGAAGAAATTACAAACGGGATCATCAGCTACCCAACCTATCTTCCAGAAGGTTATACATTAAAGAAAATAACTGTTCAAAAAACTAAACAATCAACAAGCAGTATCCTTTTGGAATATCAAAACAAAGAGGAAAACAGGTCTTTGAGAATAAGGGAATTAATATTATATGACAATAGCTCTATAAGCATTAACTTTAAAAAGGATAGCATGAAAATGGAGAAGTTCAATAAAGATGGAGTAGAGTATATTTTACTGATCCCCCAAAAAGGCTTTTATTCAAGACTAATATGGAACTATTATGGTAAGAATTACACATTAACAGCTGATTTAGGCAAAGAAGAATTACTTAAAATAGCTGAATCTATGAAGTGGTGAGGGAAAGTTATCTCCCTCCTTGTCAACCGCTATTTGGTATATTAGCAGGTAATTCCACACCTCGTTTACGCAGGTGTTCGCGTATGGTGTCAACGTCTTTGAGGTATGTAGCAATAAGGTTTAGGTATTCGCGAATTAGGGACTCTCCACGGCTGAGCACGCCGGCCATCAGTTTGGGAGAAAGTCCGTAAAGGTGTAGAATAAGCACAGAGTCAAAGGTTTTAAGGT
>JABUEW010000230.1 GCA_013314855.1 Bacillota bacterium
GAGTTTGGGGCGTGCGCGCCACATCTTTTCGCCAACCGAGTCGATAGTCGCATTAGCCGACCCAGAGGGTGCCCCGGCATGAGCGGCTACCTGTAGGCTCAAAGACGTCGGCAATACATATCCGTTAAATGAAATTGGTCGCAGGTAACGCCGCGCCGTCCTGGCGCGAATTGAGTAGCCACATTTAGAAACCTTAATTATTGTTCGTTTTAGTGTAACTGTGTAAATATTTGGGATATTAAAAAAATTAGGTAAGGAACGAAAATATGATAAATTCTAAGAACGGTCTACCAATAGAAGAAGGCTGGTTTAAGTTAAGTTATGAATACGAAAAATGGAGAATGAAATATATTGACCTTGAAAACTATATGGAAGGTAACGTATTTCATTACGTAAGCGTCAAATAAACCGTCACATAGAATAGCAACCATTAAGATAGTACAATCACAATAAATATGGTTATAAAAGTTGAAAAAGATTGCAAACTTTTTCAACCAAAATGGAGTGGTTGTATGGAAATACAAAAAGTCACAGCAGAGTACCGGCTATCACGGTGGATGCAAGTGATACAGGAACAGCAATGTAGCGGACAGAGCATTAAGGATTTCTGCCAGGAGAAAGGAATAAACAAACAAGCATACTATTACTGGCAGCGGAAGTTGCGAAAGGCTGCCTGCATGGAGCTTTCAAAACTGAAAGAAGAGCCCGTGAACTGTGTTCCCAAAGGGTGGATGCAACTTGCCCAAAGTCAAGAAATAAAATCAACGCTGGATATTGAAGTCGGCGGTTGTCGCATAACCGTGGATGCTGGAACGGATCCTGAACTTATTAAAAAAGTCTGCCACATATTGAGGGCACTGTAATGAGATGGAGTGACAAACCCGTATACATATGCTGCGGGCATACCGATATGAGAAAATCTATCAATGGACTGATGACGCTTGTTAAAGACAGCTTTTCCCTCGATCCGTTTTCAGAAGCGTTGTTTGTATTCTGCAACCGGAATCGGAACAGAATAAAAATCCTGGAATGGGACGGCGATGGATTCTGGCTGTATTTCAAGCGTCTGGAGCGCGGACATTTCCGCTGGCCGGTAAAGGGGGATGTTGCCACCCTGGTTCTTGAAACCAAAGAATTATCCTATCTGATTGAAGGTGCGAAACTGGAGAAAAAACTCAAAAGAGAAGAAGTATTCGAGCGGCAAATCTCTTGAAAAAAACGATTCGCAATAGTGCTGAAAACCGCATGAATACTGGATTTATGGCAATTTTTCTGGTATAATATTCTTATGAAAACAAAAGAGAACTCAGCAGAAAAACTGCTTGGAATAATTGAAGAAAAGGACCGGAAAATTGCTGAATTGGAGCAGCAGGTACAATGGTTTATGTCGCAGATACGCCTTGCAAAGCATAAACAATTTGGCGCATCCAGTGAACAGACAGACGACCTTCAGTTATTAGTATTCAATGAGGCCGAAGCAAGCGCTGATACGAGCATGCCAGAACCGAAGCTTAGCGAGGTAAAGGCACATTATCGTAAACGCACACGCCTTACTACGGACAAATTGCCGAAGGATTTGCCTATTGAGGTAATTGAACACGAGCTTTGTGCAGAAGATTGTATTTGCCCAAATTGTAGAGGTGAATTACATACGATGGGCAGGGAAATCCGCGAAGAATTAAAAGTCATTCCTGCCAAAGCAATCGTTGTACGGCACGTACGGCATATTTACGCCTGCCGTAATTGTGAAGGAAATGCCGAGCATGTTCCTATCGTTAAAGCAGATATGCCGGAACCTGTCATAAAAGGCGGGTTTGCCTCCCCCGAGACAATTGCCCATATAGCGGTACAAAAATTCATGATGGCCTCTCCTCTGTACCGGCAGGAGCAAGAATGGAAGCAAAATGGCATCCTGCTTTCCCGACAGACCATGTCAAACTGGCTGCTTAAAGCTAGCGAAGACTGGCTGGAACCCATATATGAAGAAATGAAACGCCGATTATGTGAGCATAAAGTGCTTCACGCAGACGAAACCACCTTACAGGTGTTGAAGGAACCGGGGAAGGCGGCACAGTCAAAGAGTTACATGTGGTTGTACCGCACCAGCGGAGATACAAAACACCAGCTTGTAATTTATGACTACCAGCCCAACAGAAAGCATATACATCCTGAAAAATTCTTAAAAGATTTCAAAGGATACCTTCACGCAGACGGATATGACGGCTATCACAAGCTTCCAGAAAACATAATCGTTGTAGGCTGTCTAGCGCATCTTAGGCGGAAGTTTTTTGATGCCTTGAAAACCTTACCTAAGGAGAAACAACGGGAATCCAATGCAGCAAAGGGAGTTGCCTATTGCGACAAACTGTTCCACCTTGAAAAACAGTTTGCTTCCCTTACCCCGGATAACCGCCTTAAGGAGCGTAAACGCCTATCAAGTCCTTTGTTTGATGAATTTTACAATTGGATTTATGGGCTTGCTGCTTTGCCTAATACTCTTCTTGGTAAGGCGGTGTATTATGCCAAGTCCCAACGAAAATATCTTGAGAGATATCTGCTGGACGGACGTCTTGAAATTTCGAACAACCGTGCGGAACGCAGTATTAAACCCTTTGTAATCGGTCGAAAGAACTGGCTCTTTGCTAACACGCCAAACGGTGCCAGAGCCAGTGCCATTTATTACAGCTTGATTGTGAGTGCAAGAGAAAATGGCTTAAATCCATTTGAATATTTAACATGGATTTTTACAAATGCCCCTAACTTAGGAAAAGCGGGTTACGTATCTGAAATAAA
Organism: Bacillota bacterium; assembly: GCA_013314855.1. NCBI lineage: Bacteria > Bacillati > Bacillota > Bacillota bacterium. Next base: position 2,794 of record JABUEW010000230.1, read on the forward strand.
AGACTTTTTACCTGGTAGTGCAGCTTTGCCGGAGAAAGTATTCACCCCGCAGCTCGGTAACACCAGTACGGAACAATATGCGTGGGAGGAAGACTGATGAAGGTTGGAAAACATACTGCGTTTATGATAGATTTTATCTCCGATTTTGCTGACGGAAAAATATCAAGATATTTCTTCGAAATGGATTATACAGGCTATGTTATTGAGCATTTTCCAAAGATGAAAAGGGAGAACGCTCGTTTAGCGCAAAAATTCGTCAGCACTGTCGATGATGTCATTGAATATGTTCAAGCTAACAACATATCTGATGATGATTTTAGGATAATGGTTAACAATGCTCTTTGTGATCTTCTTGGAATAGACGAGCCCGACTTAATGTAGCTCACGTCAGAATGTCTTTGACGCTTAC
>JABUEW010000231.1 GCA_013314855.1 Bacillota bacterium
ATGATTTAAAGCAGGTAGTTAAATCTTTGCTTGAGGAAGCCAATAACCGTCCATTCCAAAAACGGGAGGGTTGTAGGAAAAGCTTATTCCATGAAGTTGAAAAAGCTGCTTTAAAACCACTTCCCAACAAGCCTTACCAATATGCTATTTGGAAAAAAGCAAAGGTAAACATCGACTATCATGTTGAGTTCGAGGGCAATTATTACAGCACACCTTATCAATTAGTCAAACAACCGGTTGAAATCAGGGCTACTTATAGCACGGTAGAGATCATCCATAAAGGTAAACGTGTTTCCTCCTTTCCACGACAGCAGGCCAACAAGCATATTTGGAAAACCGAACCTGAGCATATGCCTCCGAATCATCAGAAGGTTACCGAATGGACACCGGAACGTATCACCAAATGGGCATCCAGTATAGGACCATACACTTCTTCGCTGGTTACAAGGATTATGGCTTCTAAAGAGCATCCTGAACTTGGCTATCGTTCCTGCATGGGGATCATCCGGCTGGCTAAGGTATATTCGCCTCAGAGGGTTGAAAACGCCAGTAAAAGGGCACTCGCTTATGGTGCAACTTCATATCATAGCATGGTATCCATTCTGGAAAAAGGCCTTGATCATTTGGATATCGAAGAAGAAGCTGATGTTCCTCCCATTCTACATGAAAATATACGTGGCATGAAGTATTTCAGCAAGGAGGTGAACTGACAATGCTCAATCAGCAAACAATAGACCGCCTTGCAGAAATGAAGCTAAGGAACATGATAATTGCTTACCAAAAACAACAAGAAGACCCCTTAATGCTCGACCTCTCCTTTGAGGAGAGGTTCGGGCTAATTGTAGATTCTGAGTGGCTGGCCCGTAAAAACCGTTATTTGCAGCGTTTACTCAAAGAATCCAGAATGCCTATACACGCATGTGTAGAAGATATCGATTACACAGCCAAGCGCAAACTTGACCGTAAATTGATTACCCGGCTGTCTACAGGGGAATGGGTAGTACAACACCAAAATCTACTTATATCCGGCCCAACAGGGGTCGGCAAGACATTTCTTGCTTGTGCCATGGGCAACCTTATCTGCAGGCTTGGATACGCTGTCCGCTATTACAGGGTATCAAAGCTTTTAGAAGAGTTACAAGCAGCCAGGGGTGATGGGACCTATTTCAAAAAGTTCAACATGTTAAAAAAGGTTCCCCTCTTGATCCTTGACGATTGGGGCTTGAAAGCTTTTTCCACTAATGACTGCAGCCTGCTCTTCGAATTGTTCGAGGAAAGGAACCAAAAGGGGTCCACTCTTATAGCCGGGCAGCTCCCCATAGAATACTGGAACAAGGTACTATTGGACCCAACAATTACGGATGCAATCCTTGACCGGATCATCCATAATGCCTATCGCCTTAATATAGATGGATGTACAATGCGTAAGGTATTGTCTATCATCCCAAAAGACGATGAAACACAGGACTGACAACTTCCAGTAGCTTAAGAAAGCTCCCAAGAATGCAGAGTTTTCCTTTTTCGATCCACCATACCTTTGCAGACTTTCAGGAAGCAATATCAGTCAAAACACAGAGAAAGGAGTGATAAGAATATGTATACAAGGAAGTGGCGACATAGGTTGTCAATAGCTTTCGCGGCATAAAGAAGTATGCCTCCGGAGAGCGAGCATTTTATTCCACGATCTCTTGACAACCTATGGAAATTTGCGGTTTCATGTCTTTGGGCGAGAACTCAACAAAACAGGCTGAAGATACTTTCATGAGTTCCCGATGCCATCTTATTGTACCGCAAATTTCGAAGTGGCCTCTGTGGGTCAAATGCCCCCGGCAAGGGCTCGAATCTAACAAAACAGGCATTTAGTGCTGCACAGTCGTGTATATGTTTAACTCGGCTTTTACATAAGGCTGAAGGGATATGATAGACCCGCCTACCTTGCCAGGTTATCATTGTAAACCGCACTTAAAAGTTTTTGCTTTGAATAACCGGGAAAAGAACCTTCGGAATATTAAATTTTCAATGTGCGGTAAAAAATATATTGAAATTATTAAGCACTAAATGTTAAACTGAAATTGAAAACGTCGTTTCACTCCGAACTGTTCAGTTTGGTCCGAAACGTGTGTCCAATTTCAAACCGGAATCAATGATCACTTTGAACCCGGAATAGGTGTCCATTTTGACCGAAATACGCGCCGAAGAAGGCAACACCTCGAAATGCCGACGCCATGTCGTCCGAAATATCGGACCGTTGTCGCGTTTCGATGATGGCAAACCAGATTATCTTAAACGTTTGAGACAATCTTTTAAAGACGGAAGACCAATCATCGAGAGCCTTAAGGATCTGGTTGAGAATAAACCCACACGTAAACGTATTGTGGTCGAATACGACATCGACAACCCGGATGACTGCATCTGTGATCCCAAAAACATCGGATACTTTCTGCTTGACGGACTTTATGATGCATTAGGAATATATGATGTCTTAAACAAGCATAAGTCACAAACAAAGATAGAATATGACCTGAACGGACTCGCGAAGCTGCTGGTGTTCGGGAGGGTACTCTGGCCGGACTCAAAGTTTGAGACATTTGAAGGGAGGGACAATTACCGGTTTCCTGTCACCTCATCTGACAACCTGTACGAAATCTATCGGGCGCTTGACTGCCTGGACGAAGAGTCGGAAGCTATCCAGAAACGAATGAACACGAAGATATCAGGAGCCATTGGCAGGAACACGGAAGTCTGTTTCTATGACGTGACAAATTTCTACTTTGAGATCAGCGATAATGACGCAGATATGCTGGATGCCAACGGGAAGGTTATCCAGGAGGGAACCAGGAAAAAGGGTCCGTCCAAGGAGAAAAGAGGGGAACCGATCGTACAGATGGGGCTTTTCATTGACGACAACGGCATACCGATAGCATACCGGTTATTCCCTGGGAACCACACGGACCAGACGACACTGCGCCCTGCCCTTAAGAAAAGTATCGACAAGATGAAGTTCGGGAGGGTGATCATCGTCGCGGACGGGGGGTTGAACAGTGGCCCTAATATCGGCCATATACTGGATGAGGGGAACGGGTACATCCTTTCTAAAAGTACAAAGAAAAGCGCCAAGGATGTCAAGAAGTGGATACTTGACGAGGAGGGTTATGAATGGAACAAAGAAAGGACATTCAAGTTGA
>JABUEW010000232.1 GCA_013314855.1 Bacillota bacterium
TGACCATACGGTCATTGACAGCTTGTTGCCTTGGTCAACTGCTTTGCCGGATCACTGTCGCATGCCCATAAAAGAGAATACCCCTACTTTGTCCTGATGTACAGGTGTGCTCGCTTTTACGCTCACCTCATTCCCAATGCGCTATATTGACTTATATTCCAAAAACCGCTCTGTAGATACCAACGGGAATGTTGGTAAATATTGGAATAAGAAATATCTGCGGGCTGTGCAGTGTATCCTTAACAGGACACGGGGCCTTGTTGGAACTCGAAAAGGCTACTTCGAAGCAGCTTTCGGACATAACTTGGATGAATATTATAAGATTTTATTAATGCCAGAATCATATATAATCAACCGCGATTTCCATGAGAAAGACGGCTCAACAGAGTTGTGGTGGTCGCAAGTATGCTCTCTATCCAGCTGGGAACGGGATATCTTTATGAATATCGTGTGTAACCATCGCTTCCGTACGGTGAATTATTCCGAATTGCCCCATAAAGTAAGAGATGCATTGTCGCATTACTTTGAACGCGATAATACAAAAACCAATAACTTATTATGACGGTAGGGTGTTGTCGGTTCGCTTTCAGCGCATTCGCTAGAATTAAAAAAAACATTTTAGAATTATTTTGTTACATCAGGCTGCCCAAAAGTCGGTCAGCTTTTCTTCGCCAATTATCTGAATAAGACAAAGCAAGCGTGGGTTGCTCATACAAAGTTTACATCTGTTTTTGTTAAAATTGCATATGATTTCTTGAATAGTACGTTTCTTATCTATAGTCCGGCTAATACCCTCAGGTCAGTCCTGACCGGTCAATATCCACAAATCGGAGCTGTAAGTAAAAATTTTTCCTATTTCCGGCAGGAAACGAACATATATTCGGAGAATAATGTAATTGGGGGTGAGAATTTTTGGCGGGACATGTTCAGATTCGGGATCCTATTCATGGAATGATTGAACTAAACGATGGAGAAGCAGCTATTATTAAGAATGAGGCTTTCCAACGTTTGCGAAACATACGCCAGTTAGCACTGACTTCAAAGGTTTATCCCGGGGCCACTCATACCCGTTTTGAGCATAGCCTGGGCGTGATGCATTTGGCCGGCAGGGTGATGGATTCTTTGTATAAGCGCCCGCTCGTTAAGAATCAATTTACGGAGCCAGAATATGCCAGGTTGCGCCAACTGGTAAGGCTCGCCGGCCTTTTACACGATTTAGGACACGCTCCATTTTCCCATGGGAGCGAGGAGCTTTTTCCTCCCGGGCTAAAACATGAAAACTATACAATTGCCTTCATCCGTCGTGTTTTTGCACCTATAATTACAGAGTATTTTCCAGATATTAAGGTTGAGGAAATCATTACGCTCTTAAATAAAGGATACCTGAGCACTGACCGGGTATTTCTGGGAAAGATCATCGACGGAGAAATAGATGCTGATAAACTTGATTATCTTTTGAGAGATTCTTATTATTGCGGCGTCCGCTACGGAGAGTATGACCTGGAAAGAATTTTAGATACTGTAACGGTTGTAACGGCCAGGGAATCCAATTCTGTAAGTCGCTCAGAACAGATGGAGGAAAACTATACAGGTTTCTGGCTTCTGGGGATTGAATCTGATGGAATACAGGCAGTAGAGGAACTTATTTTTGCCCGTTACTGGATGTTTATTCAGGTCTATTTTCACAAAACCAGGCGCATCTACGATTATTATTTGACGGCTTTTTTGAAAGATTTTCTTTGCGAACAATTCCCGCAGTGGAATGGGTATTTCCCCCCTCCGGAAAATCTGGATGATTATTTGTCATTGGATGATAACACTGTCCTGGAAGCTATAAAGAAATTCCGCAGTTCAAACGAATGGGCGCGGCGGATATACGAGCGAGACCACCTGTCGGAAGCTTTTGTTACCTTGCCTCACCATACAGGATTGGCAGGCTATATGGCTATTTCTGAGCTAAAGGAAAAATTTGAAGGAAAATATGACAATAACCCTCAGATTGCTTACGTTGATGACAAAGCAAAGAAGCTTCCCACGAACCCCTTGTTTGGTCTTAAAAAACAGGAAGAGGGATATCAAGAGGGAGAAGGGGATAGAAAATTTGCCAGTATCGTCGTTCAAGATAAGCATAATCTGCAACACTGCTACTCCATATTCGAACGGTCGCTCCCCTTGCAATTATTGTCCCAGAAGAACATTAATATTGTTCGTTTTTATGTGACGCGGGATAAAAAGAAGGAAGCAGCGGCATGGTGTAACGAACAGCTTGACCAAATTCAATCAAAAATTAAAAAAATTGAGGAGGGATGGACGTAATGAAACTCGAAACCCTCATCGCGTATTTGGCGGATCAGACAAAAATCAGAGGGAAAAAGGCCTTGCAAAAGCTGGTGTATTTCTGTGCCGAAGCTGGTGTGCCCCTTTATGTAAATTTTCGTTTGCATATTTATGGGCCGTATAGCAACGAGGTGACAGAGGAACTGGGAGAAGCCGTGACAAAAGAAATAGTGAAGGTTTCTCCGGATGGGTACACCTTTTCCAAGGGGGTTTCGGGTGACAAATATCTTGCACGGGATCGAGGAAACATTGAGGCCCACCGGGAAAAAATCCAAAAAGTGCTGGATACCTTTGGCAGGTTCTCCCCTTTAGAACTCGAACTGTATGCTACTGTCCATTTTATCGCCACCGCGTTGAATGAAGCATACGGGTATGTCACCGAAGAAAAAGTGGTAAAAGAAGTTTACAGGGCAAAAGGGGATAAGTTTAGCGTTCAAAGGATCCAAAGCGCCTACCAGGATCTATCAGACGGGGGCTGGATTGCCTGAATGTGATAAAGCGCACCGACATTTTCAATCCCCCTGGACGGAAATGACGTCCTTTAGCACTTTTTGGGTAAGAATATGTATCAGTGTTTTTTTTGAAGTGAGACTAATGGCCGATTACCTTAGAGATGGTAAATAAACAGCCGGTCATTTTGTTTTTGTGGGAATAATGCGAAAAGTCGGTTTTGTCCGTAAGCGTCAAAAAAAAGACACCTTCAAGAGCAAGGGAGGAGATGAGAAAATAAACCTGAGCATAACAAAGAAAGGGATGTTCAGGGATGGATAGCAAACTTAGCAGCATATGGGAAGACCGTCTGG
>JABUEW010000233.1 GCA_013314855.1 Bacillota bacterium
GAGGAGCCGACTACCAAACAGGGTATCGTTGGAACCTTCTGCCGCTGCTACAGCATCAGCGAAGCTATATCCAAGTTTTTACCGGACCTGTACTCCCCGGTTGATGATAGCCTGACCAGGTACACTTTCGCAGGGGCCAGCGGTTATGGAGGGTTGGTTGTATACGACAAAGATACCTTTGCCTACAGCCATCATGAAAGCGATCCCTGCGGCGGCAGAGAGGTTAACGCCTTTGATCTAGTCCGCATCCATAAATTCGGCAAGTTGGACGACAGGGTTAATGAAAAAACCAATCTTAACAAGCTGCCCAGCCAGATAGCCATGGAAAAATACGCTGTTAGCCAGCCTGAAGTCAGGCGTATGCGGATGTCCGAAATTCAGGAGGAATTCAGCGATGAAGCCCTGGATGATGACCTGGAGGGGGATTCGTGGAAGGAGCAGCTAGAGTTCCATCATAAGACTGGGGATCTGCTGCCGACGGCCAATAATATCGAATTGATTTTATCCCACGGGGAATGGCACGGCGTTCTGGCGTATGACGCTTTTAGAAACACTGAAGTAATAAAAAATGATCTGCCCTGGCGGAAGAAAGAAAGGCCCCATCGCCTGTATGAGCCCTGGTTAGGAGAAGACGACGACCGCCGGGACCATTGGTTCAATAAAAATTATGGATTTAGCTCAGGAGTGACTATCAAAAAAGCTTTTACAGAAGTAACCCGTAGAAACAAGTTTCATCCAATCAAATCCTATGTAGAAAGCCGTGTCTGGGATGGAATTGAGAGAGCTGAAGCAATCTTTATTGATTATTTGGGCGCACCTGACACCCATTACATCAGACAGGTAACACGAAAAATGCTGCTAGCGGCCATTAAACGATTATACGAGCCAGGATGCAAATTTGATTACATGCTAGTACTTATAGGTCCGCAGGGAGCCGGAAAAAGCAGCATACTGGCAAAGCTTGGCGGCGAATGGTCGAGTGATTCATTGAAGAACTTTGAAAACAAAGAAGCAGGAGAGCACCTACAGTCAGGGTGGATCTTCGAAATCGGAGAACTATCGGCAATGAAGCGATCTGAGATTGAAGAAGTGAAATTGTTTCTATCAAAAACTGAAGACCGATATAGAGTAGCATACGACAGGGTAGTGTCTGATTTTCCAAGAAAATGTGTATTTTTTGGGACTACCAACAATAGGGAATTTCTTCGAGATCCTACTGGAAATAGAAGGTTTTGGCCGGTAGAGCTTAACCCTAAAAAAGCCAAGTATAGCCATTGGAAACATTTAACTGATGAGCTTGTCATCCAAATCTGGGCGGAAGTTTTATGCTGGTTCAAGGCGGGGGAAACTCTGGAACTGGATGAGCAAGCAGCCATAGAAGCAAATCACCAGCAGGCGCAACACATGGAAAGTGATCCCCGTGAGGGTATTATCCAGGAATGGCTGGAAACCCCGGTTCAAGACGAATGGGGAGAAGAGCAGGATGAGACTATGCGAATTAGAGTGTGTGCAGCTCAGGTATGGACCGAATGCCTGGGAAATAAAAAAGGGTCAATGCGACCCTGGGAAGCTAAAGAGATCTGCGACATCCTGAGGCGCATCCCTGGATGGCAGGAACGAAAAGGCAAAGCAAAAATGCCAGGAGGGTATGGAGTACAAAGAGTATTTGAAAGGATTAAAAAGGGGTTGTCTTAGCCGTAATTTTTACAGCAATCCGGAGGCAAACACGGCAATCGTAAAAGTTGCAATAGTTGCATTAGATTTGCTGTAAGAATTGACTTACGGCAACCTCTCAAATCCTAAATACTTGAAGGATTAAAACTATTAATTGCTGTAGTTGCCGTAATTTTCTTATATAAGTATTTATTAAATTAGCATAGGACGTAATAAAACACGTGTACATATAATCCCTATGCTAAACGCGTAAATAAGAGGATACGCGCGCGCGAGTAAATACAGCAACTTGAAAAAATGGAGTGATTGGATGCTAGAGTCAACCATTGAAAATTATCTGATAAAAGCAGTAAAAAAAATTGGCGGATTAGTTTGGAAATTTGTATCCCCTGGTACGAGGGGTGTTCCTGACCGGATTGTAGCGCTGCCGGGAGGCAGGACCATTTATGTCGAGCTTAAAAAACCGGGTGAAAAACCGGAACCACTACAGCTTAAAAGGCATAGGCAATTGCGGGATAGAGGGCATCAGGTATACGTAATTGATAGTTTTAAGGGTGTTGATGATTTTATCCAGGAGGTGACCGGGAGTTGATATACACGCCGCATAGATATCAGGAATACGCGACACAGCACATCCTGGACACCCATTATACCGGACTCTTTTTAGAGATGGGTTTAGGAAAAACTGTAAGCACACTGACTGCGATCGACTTGTTGCTTAATGATTATTTTGATACCGAAAAGATATTAGTAATAGCGCCGCTAAGGGTAGCCGATGATACCTGGCCCCGGGAGATTGAAAAATGGGATCACCTAAAACATTTGCGAATTAGTAAGGTTCTGGGAAGTGCTACAGCCCGGAGAAAAGCCTTGAGAGCTGAAGCCGATATCTACGTAATAAACCGGGAAAACGTTGAATGGCTGGTACGTGAGTACGGAAATATGTGGCCATTTGGTACTGTGGTGATAGACGAGCTATCCAGTTTTAAAAATCATCAGTCAAAGAGATTTAGGGCTCTTCGCCGGGTTAGACCTTTGATGAAAAGGGTAATCGGTTTGACCGGAACGCCGGCGCCTAATGGTCTGATCGACTTATGGCCGCAGGTATATCTCCTTGACCAGGGTGAGCGTCTTGGGAAGACCATCACCGGTTATCGGGATAAATATTTCGTACCTGGTGAACGCGATGGGCATGTCGTTTATAAGTGGCATGAAAAGAAAGAAGCAGAACAAAGGATATACGAAGCCATATCGGATATCGTGGTATCGATGAAAAGCGAGGATTGGCTGGAGTTACCGGAGCGAGTGGATAGAACTGTCTCGATTATTTTGAATCCGAAGGCCCGGGAGCTTTATAAAAAGCTTGAGCGGGAGCTATTATTACCCT
>JABUEW010000234.1 GCA_013314855.1 Bacillota bacterium
ACCCTCTAGTTAATTCCTATCTCTACGCGGACTTCTATATCCGCTAGCTTATCCTTATCTCAAGGCTTTGTCCTTGCTCTTCTTTTTTCGCTCTCGCTTCGTTTTCTCAATTCAAAGAGCCCTCTTTTATACACTGTTCACTTTTCAATGTCCATATCCGCATTATTGTAAGCTGCTCTCTTTCCTTAAAAGAGGAGCTTATATATAGTATCACGCAATTAAGTTTTTGTCAACAGCTTTTATAAGCTATTTTCAAGGTTATTATCGGATATTTCCTGATTGTTTCTTAAAATCATGTTTTCTTGAAAACAGCTTTTATAATATAGCATTTTAGCCGGTAAAATATCAACTTTAACATAATACCTTTTTTCCGTATATAAATAATTTAACTGTTAAAACCTTAAGAATTCTTTATATATCTAGTTCACAAAACATTAAACTCCTTTTTCATTTCACGTCTTTAATCTGACTCCACCCTGGCAAGACTTACAACCTTGCTTCCATTCTCAACTTTCATAAGTGTTACTCCTTGTGTAACCCTACCTAAAATACTAATTTCTTGTACATTAAGTCTTATTATTGTCCCATCGGCACTTATAAGCATAACATCGTCGTTATCATTGACAAGGCGCATTCCTGCAATTTTACCCGTTTTTTCAGTAATTTTATAGGTGAAAACTCCTTTTCCGCCTCTTGATTGAACCCGGTACTCACTAATGTCGGTCCTCTTCCCAAATCCCTTTTCGGTGACTACAAGTAAATACACGTCTTCTTCTGAAGATAAGGATACAGCCATTCCTACCACATAGTCATTTTCGTCAAGGGTTATTCCCTTCACTCCCTGTGTCACTCTCCCAGTAGGCCTTACTTCCGATTCATTAAACCTGATGGCCATACCATTGTATGTTACAAGGATTATATCCTTTGTGCCGTCGGTAAGCTTGACTTCAATTAGTTCATCATTTCCTTTAAGGCTTACGGCTACAAGTCCTCCTCTCCTTATATTATCATATTCCATAATGTCTGTCTTTTTAATTAGTCCTTCTTTTGTAGCCATAAAAAGATACTGTCCTTCTTTATATTCAGATACAGGTATAACAGCAGTTATTTTTTCATTCTGATCTATTTCCAGAAGATTAACTATAGCTGTTCCTCTTGCCTGGCGTCCTGCTTCAGGTATTTGATAAGCCTTTAGTCTGTATACCTTGCCTTTATTTGTAAAAAACAGTATATAGTCGTGGGTAGAGGTTATAAACAACTCTTCAACAAAGTCCTCCTCCCTGGTAGTGATACCATGTATCCCTTTACCTCCTCTCCTCTGGCTCCTGTAAGTATCAGCAGGCATTCTTTTAATATAGCCAAAATGAGTAAGGGTTATAGCGCTTTCTTCCTCTTGGATTAAATCTTCCTCGTCTATTTCCTCCTCGTCTAAAGTAATAGCTGTCCTTCTCTCATCTGCATACTTCTCCTTAATTACAGAAAGTTCTTCTTTTATTATATTATGCACAAGATGCTCATTTGCAAGCACATCCCTGTAGTATTTTATTTTTTCCAGCAGTTCTTGATATTGAGATTCCAATTTCTCCCTTTCCATGGTAGTAAGCCTTCCAAGCCTCATATCAACTATTGCCTGCGCTTGTCTATCACTTAAATTAAAAGCCTCTATCAGTCTTTCTTTTGCTGTCGGTTCATTAGGGGACGTTCTAATTATTCGTATTACTTCATTAAGGTTATCAATTGCAATTTTTAATCCTTCTAATATATGGGCGCTTGCTTCGGCCTTTTCAAGGTCAAAAGCAGTTCTTCTCCTCACAACTTCAATCTGATGTTGTATATAATAATCAAGGACCTCTCTCAAGTTAAGTACCTGCGGCTCATACTTGCCGTCCTGGGTTTGTATCAGGGCAAGCATATTAACATTAAATGCATCCTGCATCTGGGTGTTTTTATAAAGTTGATTTAAAACTATGTTAGCATTAGCTTCCCTTTTTAATTCAATAACAATCCTCACAGGATCATTTCTATCAGATTCATCCCTCAACTCGGAAATGCCTTCTATTCTTTTTTCTTTTACCAATTCGGCAATTTTTTCTATAAGTTTTGCTTTATTTACCTGGTAAGGCAATTCGGAAACAATTATCCGTTGCCTCAAACTTCCAAATTGCTCAATATCAACTTTGGCCCTTACTATAATCTTGCCTCTGCCTGTCCTGTAGGCATCCCTAATACCCTGCTTGCCCATAATAATTCCGCCTGTTGGAAAATCAGGTCCTTTTATTATTTTATTAAGTTCATCTATTGTTATTTCAGGATTATCAATTACAGCTATAATGCCGTCAATAACTTCACCCAAATTATGGGGAGGTATATTTGTGGCCATTCCAACCGCTATCCCGGACGAGCCGTTTACAAGGAGGTTCGGAAACCGGGAAGGCAGGACAGTAGGTTCCATTTCGTGTTCATCAAAGTTGGGCTTGAAATCAACCGTGTCCTTATTAATGTCTGCAAGCATTTCCATAGAAATCTTAGATAGCCTGGCTTCAGTATACCTCATTGCTGCCGGGGCATCCCCGTCTCTTGAACCAAAATTGCCATGCCCGTCAATCAAAGTGTATCTCAAAGAAAAGTCCTGAGCCATCCTAACCAAACTTTCATAAACTGCAGCATCCCCATGAGGGTGAAACTTACCTAACACTTCACCTACGGTTGAAGCACATTTTCTGTGAGGTTTATCCGGTGTAAATCCCAGTAGGTACATGGAATATAATATCCTCCTGTGGACAGGTTTTAGACCGTCCCTTACATCCGGCAATGCTCTGTCTGCTATAACGCTCATTGCATAATCTATAAAGCTTTTTTTCATCTCGGCCTCAATATCAACGGGTATTATCTTTTGTTGGTTTCTACCTTCTTCCTTTGCCATTCTCATTTACTTCCTTTCTGTCTACTACTCTTCTTAAAAAATAAATTTTTCCTACGGTAATATTTTATTCGAATTTGAGCTTTCTGTCTACATTTTGCCTTTTTATA
>JABUEW010000235.1 GCA_013314855.1 Bacillota bacterium
ACTCGCATACGCTCGCCCTTGACATCCACCAACAGAGTGTATTGATGTAAGTATCTAAAATAAAAGAAAGGAGACCTAACTTAGCCCGGCAAAAAAATTGTCTTGACAATGGGGAGCATCATATTTCTCATATTTTTATTTCTAACTTTTGGGCCAGGTCTAATTGCGCCAACAATACGGTCATTAGGCTTCCAATCAATAATAATTGGAGCCCCTTGATCATCACCTAACCAATACGCTAAATCTCCAGCATTCCTTGCAAATGGTGTAAGCAGCAAAAAACGTGTTCTGTTTCTTTCTCTTTTTAGTGTAGCCAAAAGAAGTTCAAGTCTTGCTCCTCTCTCTTTTTCGTTTATATTATGTGCTTCATCAACAACAACTAAAGATATACTCTTTACTGATTCATGGTCTGCACGAATAAGCAAATCAAGCTTTTCAGGAGTTGTAACTAAAATATTAAACTCCTGACAAAGAAGATTGTTTTCAATCGGATTTAACTCGAAAGATGGGGTTGCTATTCTAGTCACTAACTGGCTTCCCAGGTGTCCTTTTAAAGTAAGTGCAATCTGGGTTACCAGCGCTTTTGTCGGAGCTAAATAAATTATTTTACTTTCAGGGTCATCATAAAATGCTTGAAGAATTGCTAGTTCTGCAAGTAAAGTTTTTCCTGCACTTGTAGGCATACTTATAACAATCGCACTTTTTGTAGGGTCCAATAAGCTCTGTTTTAGGGCTTCTCTTTGAGAGTACCATAATTCTAATACTGGTTTACTACTAGTTTTTGATAAACTAAATAAAAACCTTTTTGTTCTTGGAGGCATTATAACTGAATATATGCTTGCGTCGATAAGTTGTTTACATGCTTCGCCCAATTTATTAGAAAAAATTCTTAATGGAGGATTAATACCTCCTTGAAGCAACTCTCTTGCATTCAAAACGTATCTATCAATATCTCCTTTTAATCCTTTAGCAGAAAGACTTTTTGTTTCATATAACCCACATAAAAACTCAGCTGTTATTTGTACTGGCTTAATCAAATTATATAGTGCCACTATTGTAGATAATTTTCTATGTAAATAGTATTCGCCTTGTATTGTATATATATTTAGATACTTCTTCTCGCACTCATTCTGCATTTTTCTGAGTTCATCAATTATCTTCAATGCTTGATGCAAATCATCATAACCATCCTTTTTTCGGACTGTTAACAAGAAAACTCTCATTAATTCATTATATAAAAACTCATCCCATGGTATTGTTTCACAATTGTAAATAGGTTTGGACAGGTTAATCTGCTTTAGCTCTAAACGTATTTCAGGCTGGCGATTAGCCTGAAGCCCATCAAACACTTTATTAATTAAAGCCTCATTATTATTCGTATTGTCTAGATAAATACTCCTTTGTATTCTATAAGCAGGCCATAATAGCTCCTGCCATGCTTTTTTTTGAAGTTCGGCGTCTTTATAGTAACGAGAAATCAAGTCATAACCCAATATTTCCATGCTTCTAGCTGCAGTGCTTAGTTCTGCATGTTCAGTTGACAAATGCGGAATATCCCCACCAAAATCAGTCGAAAACTGCTTCTTTAAATAGAATAAATTAGCAGTATCTATGCTTTCTGAGGCTATATTTCTCAATTGTTCAATTTGTACTTTAATATCTTTACTTATATCAATAGGCATATAAATTCTCCCTTATTTCATGCAATTTATACTGCCCCACTTTTTATACGGTCAAGCAGTTCTGAAAAATTACAATCACACTCGATTGCATAATAGCAGACTGTAGATGGTATACTGGCCTTTTCAAATTCTTGTACGTTAATAAAAAATGGTCTCCAATCTTCATTATTCCATTTATTAACTGGACGAACCATCACCGGGACCGCTAAAACATCATCCTTATTATTAAGCTGCTTTCCATATATCGCAATTAAAAAACCATTGATTACATCTTTATAGTTGTCATCGGCTTCATCGTGAATATATTCAAGCTCTTTTATTAGTCTTTCATTGTCACCCTTTAATGTATCATCCAACAATTGTTTTAAGTGTTCTCTCACAGTAGACGCAGGATAATTATCATCTACTGAAGCCATTATTTCAATTATTAGAAGTATATGCCCGTTTTGAGTATCAATATACCCTAAAAGATCAATCCCTTTATGCTGATTACCCTTTAACTCCTTATGTAAAACTCTTGGATAAGGAATAACTATATCTCTAAACTGATTTCTTATTAAATTCATCGAAATGATCTCTGTGATATCTGTTATAAACGGATTCTTGGTAATATTCTTATCCTCCACAGGCGTTTGCGGCAAACGGCTTCTGCCTAAGTCATTTAGTATTGGTAAGGTTTTAGATATATTATCACTCTTAAAGCCAGTATCACTTATATTCTTATAAACATTTGCAGTAATCCTCCATGATTGCAGACAAGCCTTTATAGTCTCTCTGAACGAAGGATCATGGTCAGAGTGATGCTTAAAAGCAATAAACTTATGTGGAGACTTACTCTCATCCTGTTCTATCAGTGAGAATTCCGTACTACTTGCCATTTCATATACCTCTTTTGTGATTATTCTTATAGAGGGATTCTACATTTTTTTGCAATATCCTGCCAATTTTAGTGCTAATATATAATATTTGCAACTTACTAATGCATAACTGAAAATTGCAATGTATCGTTTAATATGGAGGTGGAAGTCTGAGTAAAGCAGTAGAATTGGCAGGGCAGCGAATACGTGAATACCGTTTGAAAAATGTCACAAAAAATCAAAACAGGCCTTCATCATAATTGATGAAAGCCTTGATTTTACCTAATTATGGCTGAGAGAAAAGAATTCGAACCTTCGGACCGCTGTTAACAGTCACACGCTTTTCAGTTATATTATACCAGTTTCTCGCTGAATATATCTATCAAATCCATTCTCTCCACCCTTCTCCTTACTTCTTCCGGATTTATGGTATAGAGCCTTCTTTCCTTCATACGTTCGAAATACTCGGAGCCGGC
>JABUEW010000236.1 GCA_013314855.1 Bacillota bacterium
TCCTATTGTCATTTTGAGGGCAGGTTTATAACCTGCCCTCCTGCCTTCCGGCGAGGATGGGGGTTAAGGGGGCAAAGCCCCCTTTATTTTCTCTTCATACCTTATTCATTTTTATATTAATGTGACAATTTTCTCACGATAATTAACTTATATTTTTCGCTTTCTTAGGTGACATTTTCAAAAAATATTGACACACTCGTTTGTGTCAATAACACATCATTCAATAATACATCAGTGTATTGTTATAAAGCCAATTGTCAAGAAAACCATCTTATCAGATTTTACATACTTTCAGCATTCTTATATATTTCTTCAATTTCATTTTTAGAGATTACTTTTGATAATATATATGCAATAATAATAATTCCTGGGATATCTATAAGAAGCCTTGTAACCGCAAACCTAACTCCAAGTGAAGACAATTCGAATAAAAACATTGGTATTTTGGTGGTAGACCATGCTCCAATAAATATAAGTATATTACTGAACTTTACACCCTTTTTCATAAACACTGCAGCCACAGGAAATGCACCATAAAGCGGCCCTGCAGCAGCCGAACCCAATAGTATGGCCAGAATGACTCCTTTTATCCCAGAGCCCTTCCCCATATATTTTACCATGATTTCCCTAGGAACCCATATATCCAGAAGACCCAATAATATAAACACAGGAGGTATAACCAATACCATTTCCTTTAAGCTGTAGCCGGTAATGTCTAATGCCTTAAAGCCAAGCTCCTTATTAACAAGAATTATACCTGCCATAACAATGGCTACAATGATAAAGAACCTGTACCTTTTAATATACTTAATATATTTCAACCTACACCAACCACCTTTCCAATAACAAATGCTACAACAAATGAAAAAAGGAATGCAAGAACATTTCTCAATATGGTAAGTTTCTTTCCGAAATACTTTATCTCAACTGACGCCGTAACCACTCCCACCATCATAAGAGAAGAGATGAATGCGCCGATTTGCATGTATCCTGCTCCGCTCTTAAGAAGCATTGCCGCAGTGGGAAATGCAACAAAGCCCGGAATAAGTGTAATTGCACCGATAATGGATGAAAGTATTACGCCAAGCCAGCCTGAGCTTTCACCTATAATTCCTGAAATTACTTCAGGGTTCAGTATGGCAAGCATGATACCAACAAGCATTATTACTCCCAGGAATTCGGGCAATATGTTTTCAAAAGCCTTCCACGCTTTTTTCAAGGCATTTATCGTCTTTTGCCTGTCCTTTATAAAAGATAAAACCAATAATAAGAATGCAACCAAGTATAGTATATAATTTCCCACGTATCCATCTCGCCTCCATTAAAACTATTCAGCCATTACTATGGCATTCCCGCAGCACTCTTCAGCACATGTTCCACAAACTTCGCATTTATTATAATCTATCTCTATTCTTCCTCCCAACGGTTCATTTTCGTCCTCTATATATTTAACTGCTTCATTTTTACATGCCCGAATCGCTTTGCATATCATAGCTTGCGCAGGACACTTCGCTTTAATAATAATTGGTTTCAAATCAAAACACCTCCATTTACCCTTATGCCTGCCAGATAAAATAAAACGCAAGTAGTATCAGTATAATCCCGGCTGCTTTCTCTACAGTTGTCCGGTATTTGCTCAGCTTTTCAAAATTTTTCAACGTTCCCGTAAATGTACCTACAATAATAAGCGGTATACTTCGACCCATTGCAAAGGTAAACATCATTACTGCTCCTAACAATGCACTTCCTCTGGTTGCAGAATAAGCAAGAACAGATGCTGTAATGGGCATGGTACATGGTGACGCAGAAATGCCGAAGGGTATTCCCAAAAGGAAAGCACTTATCAAACCACTGCCTTTTTTGATGTTCAGTTTATTCATCATACCCCCGCCTGAATTGAACTCAAATACTTTTAAAAGCCATAAGCCCATAATAATAAGGATGGCTGCCATAATGTAATTTAACAACCGGCTATTCATTAATAGCTTTCCTGCAATTCCGGCAAATACACCCAGTATGGAAAGCATAAAGGCAATTCCCAGTACAAAAGCCAGTGATATCATAAACCCCTTTTTCTTTGAATAATCCTGTCTGCCTGTGACATACGCCGAAACAAAAACTACGGTGGGAAGTGTGCACGGACTTAAACCGCTTAGGAATCCTGTAGAAAAAACAATAGACAGTGTGATAATAAGACTTGCTTCGGTACTTAAGCTCATCATTTCACCATCCCATCCATGAATTTTCTTACTTCTTTTTCATCAAAAGGTCCTTCCACAAGCTTTTGCGGCTTTCCATTTGCATCTCTGATTACAAATGAAGGTAGTATGGAAGCTCCGTTATCTTTTGCAATTTCCTCAAGCAGCTTCTGGTCATCTGTTGTTAAAACACCTATATTTATGAATAATCCTTCAAACTTGCCTTCATAATCCTTAATCAACTTTTTCACTTTGCTGTTGTACTCATCAAAAAACTGTTTTGTACCAGGGCAACAGTCCGCATCATAGGAAAATACTATAATAGACGGTTTGTTACAACTTTTAATGTATTCATACTGGGTTTTGAGGTCTGCATTTGAATCGGATATCTGCTTTGGGTCTCCTTTAAAAATTCCCTTTGCAAAAACCACAATAACTAACAAAACTGCTATCCCGACCAGAATACCCAAGTTTCTCTTATTCATTTACCATCCCCCTTCTTGATACTAAAACTATTCACTTTTCCTATAATATTTGTGCTTAAGTTGCAAATAGAGAAGCTAAGAAACTTCTCTATTAACTTGCAAATCTCCTTACATTTCATCCTTTATGAACTTTTTGATTTCTTCCGTGCCAGGAACTCTGCCAAAAGCCTTTACTTTGCCATTTACTACAAGTCCTGGAGTCATCATAATGTTGTACTCTGTGATTTTGTTTATTTCAGTTACTTTTTCAACATCG
>JABUEW010000237.1 GCA_013314855.1 Bacillota bacterium
TAAATTTGAAGCAAAAACCGGCTCATAATTGTAAATTATCCTTGGTATTTTCCTAATAATGGTTATTGCATGAAGTTGTCAAGGTACAATCAAATCATAAAAATTTAGTTCGTGCAGTGAAATCAATTATTGATCCAGAGGGCTGAAAAAAAGTGGCTTTTTTTTGGCATATTTATTGCTTATATTATTTTCAAAATTAAAAATGGAGGGAAAGATATGAAAAAATTAGTGGTCTTGCTACTGATAATTACGTTTCTTGTTTCTATGCTTGCAGGATGCGGCCCAAAAGCTTCTGACGCTATGAATGAGCCTTCTCAGCCAATAGAACAGAAGGTAATCTATGCGCTTAGCGGAGAACCAGAGACATTAGATCCGACATTGAATATCTATTCTCGCTCATCAAAGGTGTTGCAAAACTTGTTTAGGGGCCTTTATAAGCTTGACCAGAACGGTAATACCGTGCCGGCAATTGCTGAAGGATATGAAATAGACGCAACCAATACGATTTATACATTTAAAATAAGGGAAAATGCAAAGTGGTCGGACGGTAAGCCGGTAACAGCACAGGATTTTGAATATGCATGGAAGAGGGTATTAGATCCTAAAACTGCTTCAGGAGCATCATTCTACTTGTATTATATTAAAAACGGTAAAGCATATAATGAAGAAAAGGCTAACCCGGAAGATGTGGGGATCAAAGTGATTGATGATAGGACGTTGGAGGTTACTCTGGAAAATCCGACTCCGTATTTCTTGGATTTGTTATGTGTTACAGCATACTTTCCAGTAAGAAAAGACATAGTGGAAGGTAATGAATTCTGGACAAAATCGGCGAGCACTTATGTGTGCAATGGCCCATTTATGCTTGCTGAAATTAAAGAAAAAGAAAAGTATATACTGAAGAAGAATCCTTATTATGTGGATGCTGACGAAGTAAAGCTTGAGACGCTAGAATTACTGTTCTTGGAATCATCGGAGTCCGAACTTGCCGCATATGTAAACGATGAAATACACATATCGGATAATCTGAGCCCTGAGGCAGAGGCTCAGTTTAGAAGTTCACCGGAATTGTTCCTAGAGCCGACAATAGGCATGCTGTATTTTGATATCAATTGTGTAAAAAAACCGTTTGATGACATAAGGGTAAGAAAGGCGCTAAGTTTATCTATCAACCGTGAACAAATTGTTAAAAACATAATACAATCCGTCGATGTTCCTGCATTTGGATTTGTACCTTTCGGAATACCTCATGGCGTTCAAACAGATAAAGAGTACAGGGATGTGGTCGGCAATATATTTACAGAAAATATAGATGAGGCTAAAAAGCTGCTTGCCGATGCCGGATACCCCGATGGTAAAGGAATGCCTAAAATAATGATTACCGTAAGGACGAGTCAGGAAACCAAGGATATAGCACAAGCGCTTCAAGGCATGTGGAAGCAAAACCTCGGCATAGACTCGGAAATCCAAACCTTTGAGTCGAAGGTATATTGGACTGAGTTAAGCAACGGCAATTTTGATGTGGCTTATGACGGCTGGACGGGAGATTATCCGGACCCGATGACAAATTTGGATATTTTCGAGACAGTCTTTAACGAAGAAACGAATAGATGGAGCAATTCTGAATATGAACGGCTTTTGCAGGAAAACCGTGAGACAGCGGATCAGGCAAAACGTATGGAGAATTTTGCTAAAGCCGAAAGAATACTTGCGGATGAAATGCCGATTATACCTTTGTATTATTTCAATGACACATATCTATGCAAGCCAAATGTAAAAGGTGTAATTAAGAATTATATAGGACATATAATACTTGAATACGCATATGTTGAATAATATGCTCGAAAGGTCTGGGAGCAATTGTTTCCAGACCTTTCATTCAGCAAGCACCATATCTGATAACACAGAAGGCTTTCTGAAAGCAACCAATTTATTTACTACTATGGTGGAATATGCTACAATATAAAAAATATATTTTCAGCAAGGAGAAAAATTATGAAAGCAATTATTGGATTGACTACATTTCTTGGTGGAAAGTCTAGGAGCTTTTTTAGCTCTGTTAATGATAGTTATATATATTCTGTCTCTGCGGGGGGAGGCGTTCCTGTAAATATACCAATTTCCCACAATGAAGAAGACTATGACAGTTATATAGAAATACTGGATGGTATACTATTTACAGGCGGAGATGATATAGTTCCTATTTACTATGGAGAAAACCCGTTGAAAGAAGTTGATTCCATATGTTCAGTAAGGGATGAACACGAGTTTAAGCTCTTTAAGAAAGCCTATGAGAGAAAAATGCCTATGTTAGGAATATGCAGAGGCGCTCAGTTGTTAAATGTAGCTTTAGGCGGCAACCTTTATCAGGATATAAACCAGCAAATACCAGACTCACTTGGACATTATCCTACTGAAAGTGCGGATGACGAGTTGTATCATTCTGTAAAAATAAAAAAGGAAAGTAAGTTAGGCAATATATTCGGTGAAGAAAAAATGTATGTAAATTCTTTCCATCACCAATCTGTAAAAAAACTCGGCACTAACCTCATTATAACCGCTCTTTCAGAGGACGGAATAATAGAAGGCATAGAAAGTATTGAAGACAGGTTTTTAATAGGCGTTCAATGGCATCCGGAATGCTTGACAAAGCGGTATCCAAAGTTTTTAAAGCTTTTTAACGGGTTTATACACGCAGCAATCGAATATAAGCAAAATAGGTTTTAACAATATGGGACAAGGGGCGGTTCTTTGTCTCAGAACCGTCCCTTGTCCCGTTTGTCCCGCTTAATGCACCGGCTTAAAGCGTCTGAGTCTTAAGGCGTTGCTTACAACGGATACCGAACTCATGGCCATGGCGGCGGCGGCAAACATGGGGTTCAGCAGGGGGCCGCCAAAGGCGTAAAGCAGTCCTGCTGCTATGGGAATACCGATGG
>JABUEW010000238.1 GCA_013314855.1 Bacillota bacterium
TCCTATTGTCATTTTGAGGGCAGGTTTATAACCTGCCCTCCTGCCTTCCGGCGAGGATGGGGGTTAAGGGGGCAAAGCCCCCTTTATTTTCTCTTCATACCTTATTCATTTTTATATTAATGTGACATTTTCTCACGATAATTAACTTATATTTTTCGCTTTCTTAGGTGACATTTTCAAAAAATATTGACATAGTTTATGGTAAATTTAAATTCCTGTACCTCACTCTATATTGTATGGCCTCCGCCAGGTGATTTAATTCAATGTCTTCCTTTCCTTCCAGGTCAGCAATTGTTCTTGATACCTTCAATATCCTTCCATAAGCCCTGGCACTTAAGCCTAGCTTTTCAAATGCATTTTTTATAAGCGCCTTACATTCATTATTAAGTCTGCAGAACTTATTGATTAAACCCGGCTGCAACTGTGAATTTGAATATATTCTAAGGCCCTTATATCTTTCAAGTTGAATTTTTCTTGCCTTTACAACCCGTTCTCTTATAACCGCCGATTCTTCACCTTTTTCCGGGTACTCCAATTCTTTATACTTAACAGGTGAAACCTCCATATAAATATCAACCCTATCCAGCAAAGGACCGCTTAACTTCCCAAAATAGTTCTTTACCTGTCCGGGAGTACAAGTACATACTTTTGACGGATCCGACCCGTTACCGCATGGACAAGGGTTGCCTGCAAGAACTAAAGTAGTTTTTGCAGGATATGTAATACTTCCATAAAGACGTGATATGGTAACCATTCCGTCTTCCAGAGGTTGTCGCATTGCTTCCAACGCCTGCCTGTCAAACTCAGGAAGTTCATCAAGAAAAAGTACTCCATAGTGAGCCAGGCTTATTTCCCCCGGTTTAGGATATTTGCCTCCTCCTGTAAGCCCTACAGCTGATATAGTGTGATGAGGGCTGCGGAAAGGTCTTGTTGTAATAAGAGGAGTTTTTGGAGGAAGAATGCCTGCAATACTGTATATTTTTGTCACTTCTAAAGCCTCCTCGAAAGTCAACGGCGGAAGTATGGTGGGTAGCCTTCTTGCAAGCATTGTCTTTCCCGAACCTGGAGGACCAATCATAAGGCAGCTGTGAGATCCGGCTGCAGCAATTTCAAGAGCCCTCTTAACATTTTCCTGTCCCTTTACATCACAAAAGTCCAATTCATAATCCATGTACTTATTAAATATTTTTTCTATATCTACAGTATAACTTTTGATCTTTTTTTCTCCGTTTAAATAATCTATTACATCACGGATATTTTTTACCGGCAGGACATTTAATCCTTTCACAACTGCAGCCTCATCTCCATTGCCCTCCGGAAGTATAAAGTTCTTAATTCCCTCTTGAACTGCACACAATGCCATTGAAAGGGCACCCTTTACCGGTTTTACTTCACCGTCTAAAGATAACTCCCCTGCAAATATATAATCATTGGTTGAAGTAACCAAAATACTACCCACTGCCGACAATATCCCTATAGCTATAGGAAGATCAAGTGCAGAACCCTCTTTTTTCAAATTAGCCGGAGCAAGATTTACTGTTATTTTTCTAATAGGAAACTCTGCTCCCGAATTTTTTATAGCTGCTCTTACTCTTTCTTTTGCTTCTTTTACTGCAGTATCTCCAAGCCCTACTATATCAAAAGACGGCATACCGTTACTAACATCGGTTTCTACGTTAATAATATAGCCGTCAATACCCAGCAGGCCACAGCTTTTTACTTTGGAAAGCATTCAATACATCCTTTCTTTTGCATTATTATCGTATTTTGCTATATTTAGTAATATTATACATTATTATACAACAATATACAAAATAATGCAATATATTTAAATGACGGATGGTGGAAAAAAACTAAGGACAGCAAATTTTCTTAATTGGATTATTATTGTCCCCTCCCAAAAAAATAAAACCCATACGGTATACTTTGTATATAAAGCACAGAAACTATTCTGATTTCAATTTTTTTGAAATTATTACTTTCATTGCTTCTTGTGCCTTTTCTCTTACTTTTTCATCACTGTCATTTTCTCCAACATATGCCAAATGGTCTTGAGCTCTTGGATTTCCTATATTCCCTAATGCTTCAGCTGCGTTCATTCTTATTGAAGGATTCGGGTCATCTCTAAGGAAAACTATTAGCGTATTAAGTATTTGTTCATTCTTCATACTGCCTGCAGCCTTTATTGCTGCAATACGTATAGAGTTATCTTTATGGTTCATTGCTTTAACAATTTTGTCAGTCTTATTTTTTGTTTTCCATTTTTCTATCTTTTCTACTGTAATACCAAACATTTCTGCCTCACATCCTATATATTTTTTATGTCTTAAAAATGGGAGGGGACAATATAGCACCCATTCTACAAATAATTCTATAGAGCCTAATTATAATCATATCATAAAAAAAAATTAATTTGTTAATAAACTGTTAATTTTACTCTATTACCTTTATCGCTTTTCGTCAAGGATTTTTCTCAACTCAGTCCCGTCTTTAGAAGTTAGCACCATAAATCTTTAGGAGTAAATTTTATATTAAAAGCGTAAAGCAGCCTTAAAATAAGGCTTTTTTTATTGCTAAAAACACTTGCAAAATTACTTTTTATGTGCTATAATTAATGGTGATAGTGGTGATAAATAAGGAGGGGATTATATGGCATATTTTCTAAAAAA
>JABUEW010000239.1 GCA_013314855.1 Bacillota bacterium
TGAAAGAGTGGTCCGGGTCCTTTGAAGGCAACTTCAAGCCGGATGACACATCTGGTCAAGCGGCGCTTATTAATGCTTGGTTGAACGGTGAGAAAGTAAAACTGGAATTGCAGGTCAATGCTACTGTAAAATTCTCAGGAGACGCACTTATAAAACCCAGCATTGAAACACCGGTTGATGACAAGGCAAGTTTTTCCTGCGATTTCCAGGGCACTGGGGCACTGACACCGGCTCTGTCTGGAGGCGTATAATTGAGTGATTAAAGGAATGATAGGGGCGGTGTATATTGACAGTGCCGCCCCTGTTCCGGATAATGTTGCATTGTTATTTAATTGGACGTTAGAGGTTGAACATAGGAAAGCATACACTTACGGGCCGGAGCTGCATGGAGTACCTACTGATTGGTACGTGAAATCTGAGGCATACTGGGCAACAGAAAAGATACAGAAGGGGCAATTTTTTGTAAGGTTGTTTATCGGCAAGGGCAAAGATGTGCGCTGTCTGGCTGGCAATGTTGAAGCGCTAGCTTTGCAAAAAACGGATGGAATCAATGAATCAGCTATTAGGCTGAATGGTATCGGGCTACTAAGCCAGGAGGGGTAATATGCGAAACAAAGTAGTATCGTTTGCCGGAAAAGAAATCCGGGTGGAGGAAAAACGGATCGGCGAACTGGAGAAGATTATCGCCGACCTGTTCCCAGAATCAAAGGGCAACATTCAAAAAGTGGATCTGGGCAAGCTGCTGGAGCAGGCGGGTTTTGATTTGCTCTATAAGAAGCTGCCCGTTATTTTCCCTGATATCACCAAAGATGATGTTAAAAACGCATACATGAGCGAGCTTGAACAGCTAATCGAGGTATTTGTTGAGGTAAATTTTCAGGGACTGAAGCGGCTCTTGGGGCCGCTGATGACCTTAATTCAGGCTGGCTTACCGCAGAGGTAGTGGTGCTGCTGGCCCGGGAGTTTGGCTGGACGATTGATGAAATGCGGAGCTTAAGGCCCAGTGAGCTGGCGGCTATTTTGCCGGAGCTACAACGCCAGGTTGCCATTGAGCAATACAACGAACAGAGGAATAAGTGGGCGTTTTTGGCAGCGGTTATAACTAACGGATTTGGGGCTATAGCAGGCATGTTCAGCAAACGCAAGCCTAAAACTGTAACCCCGGACGACTTCATGGGCAAAGAGGCAAAAAAAGTACTCCAGCGCATTACAGAGCAGAAGCCGGAGCGGGAGGACTGGAGCAGGCATATAGATGATGCTAAGGCAAAGGAGTTACAGGTTCCCTGGGGTTAGTGGTCCTGTTCCCCTGAATACTACTTTAATGGAACTATTAATTCTAAAACGTGAAACAAAAGCAGAGCCTTGGAATATGCGCCCATCTTCAGCTTCAGCTGTTAGTCTCATTATGTCCCGGTTTGATATGAAATAGTCTGCAAGTGTTAAAGGGCCTTCAAGGTCAATAATCCAGGATTTGAGGTCCCTTGAATCAGTCTCGATAACAATCTCAGCTTTAGTAAATACTACTTGTTGTTGTCGTGGTGACGATATCTTCAATCTTCGTAGTGAAATAATTTCCATACAATTATCTCCTTTCATGAAAGGGTGAAGATGATGAGCTATTTAGAAGTTCGACAACAGTTAGACAAAATCCTTGATAATGAAGAAATATTGGATCTAGAGTTAATCGTTAAGAGACCGATGGAAAAAAGCGGCGATGATGGAGAGTGGAGCAAAGTAAGCTATGCAAGCGACTGCTTAACTATTGTATTGTTGGGTCATGTGCGAAATAAGGGCCAGGCATAGAACCTGGCCCTGGATGGTTAAGGGAGTTAGGGGGTTGGGGGGATTATTCAATTAATATTTTTTCAGTTGAATCCCAGTATTGAAGGTGGGGCTTCTCACCCGGACTCCATGAAAGAGAAACATAATTTGTATAAGTTTCCATATCTGCCTCATTGATAAAGAAATAAACTGTTAAAGTTTGTAAGCTACTGTATTTGTCAATAAATTCTTTAGAAATATCTATTAGAGTTTTTTGTTGAACATCTGAAACAAGAACCCATACAGTACCTCCACCTGGTCCTATGGTAGATTTAGAAATAGTATAATCTATGGCGGTTTTATAACCAGTGTAAGGAGCAAAATCCCCCGAAACATGATACTTGTATTTAGGAACGACGGCTTTTTTTAGCCAGACGATACCCTGTGTTTTCTGGCCAGAAAGAAGCGGATCGTCTTTGGATTTGATAAAAAGCAAAGCATTGTCAATGGTTTTGCCATCTACATCTATGCTTTCGACTTCAACGTTGCCCCAGAACATATCAGATGAGGTATTTTCAACATAAATGACGGTTTTAAATTGACCTTTAGTATTCGGCATGGATTGTGCATCAATGCTTACTTGAATATCGCTGAGTTTCCCTGTGATATGTTTATCAGTAGTAACTTGTTGGTTATTTTGGGTCTGAGAATTAGTAGAAATGGTTTGAGTTGAATCTGGAGCAACAATAAAGCCTATTACCAAAAGCACTATTCCTCCTATAAGGAATTGCAATCCCTGTTTAAGTCTAGTTTTAAATGCAGTTTTATATTGAATAATGCCACGAATAAACGATACAAAGAAGCCCCCGACAGCAACTATAAGCCCTATTAGTATCAAAACATAAC
>JABUEW010000240.1 GCA_013314855.1 Bacillota bacterium
TCACACTCAGTTTTTTCAACGCCATATCCTCTTCCTGCACCGGGTGTACACAAACTTTCTCCACCTTCAAGCATACCTTTCTCAAGTTTTTCTATTACTTCATCAATGCTTCCATCCACACCCATAATTGTCTCTATACCCAGTTCTTCGAAAAATCCTTGCGCTCTTGCTCCCATACCACCGCAGACAATTAGTTTTACACCCTTTTCATGCAAAAACTGAGGAATATAACCTGGCGAATGCCCCGGGTTTTCAACTTCCATCCTTTTCACTGTTTTTCCATCTTTAATATCAATCAGAGTAAATGACGGACATCTTCCGAAATGTGGAGAAACATATCTCCTGTCTGTAGAAATTGCTATACGCATATTTAAACCTCCATTCAAATATTTTTATTAGTAGTTTTAAGCTTATCCAGCTCATCTACAAGCCTCATCCATATACCTGCAATTTCATTTGTCACATTGCTGTTGCCGGCCTCAATTGGAGTTTTGAATTCCTGCAAGGCCTTCACTATGGATGGATCAAACGGTATCCTGCCGATGACCGGAAAACCGTTGCTTTCGCAGAAGCTTTCTATCTGCGAAGTGACTTCCGGGTTCAGATCATACTTGTTAATGCATACAAATGCCGGGATTCCAAAGTGCCTTGCTACTCCCAGAACCCTTTCCAGATCACTTAAGCCCGATTTTGTAGGTTCTGAAACCGCCACCACCGCATCTGCTCCTGTAATGGATGCAATCACCACGCAGCCTATACCCGGCGAGCCATCAAATAAGTACCCATTTTTCATCTTTTTTGTTGTTATAGATATTCTTCCTTACCTCTGTGACAAGCTTTCCGGACCCTTCTGCGCCAATATCGAGCAGCGCGTGGGAAAAAGTACCTCTCGAGGTGTTGGATACATATGTTTCTCCGGTCTTAACTTCTTCCAGGACTATTGCTTCCTGCGGACACACCAGTGTACATGCACCACATCCTTCACATTTCATCGGGTTGATTTCAAATTCTTCGTTAATTGCGCCAAATCTGCACGTTTCTCTACATAAGCCACACCTTATACATGCTGACGAATCAATCACCGCTTCTTTTGCACCAAAAAAGTCATCCTTTTTTAAAACTTCACCCTTTAGCAGGATGTGCAGGTTTGGGGCATCAACGTCGCAGTCGGCAAGCATTTTGTCCTGAACCAGAATGCTCAGTGATGAAACCAGGGTACTTTTTCCAGTTCCGCCTTTCCCGCTTATAAAGATAATCTGTTTCATTTACCGGCACCCCTTTCAATCTTTTCATAGAGCTTTTCAAATTTTTTCCACAAATCATTATTCTTAACAGGAAGCACACCTTTTGAATAGCTTTCGGCAATTTCCTGCGAAAAAGGTATTTCCATCAAAAGCTCAATACCTTCATTCCGGCAAAAATCGTGTATCAACCTGCTGCTGTCGGATGCTTTATTCAATACAATTCCAAATGGGATTCCCATCTTTCTTACAAGCTGCACGGCAATTTTAAGGTCATGGAGCCCGAAAGGCGTAGGCTCCGTTACCAGCACACAGTAATCACAGCCTTCTATTGACTGCACTACTGCACAGGAGGCTCCCGGTGAACAATCAAGTATCCCAGGTACGTCCTTTTTCATACGCTTTTTTAGTTCACGTATGATAGGTATACTTACAGGCTCACCTACGTTAAGCTTTCCCTTAAGGAATGTGCCATCCCCGTTTGCTTCAACAATCCCGATAGTCCTTTCCACTTCTCGGATTGCATCATTTGGACAGGCTATAACACATGCCCCGCAGTGGTGGCAGATTTCGGGAAATACAAGAACCTTACCCTTCACTACGGCAATTGCGTGAAACTGACATGCCTTTGCGCAGTAGCCGCATGCATTGCATTTTGCCATATCAGCTTCCGGAACAAGTACTTTTACAGGAAAACTGTCCTGTATTTCGGACGTTAAAAATATTGCCCCATTCGGTTCTTCCACATCACAGTCTATATACTGGTAGGACGGCACTGACACTGCAAGGCTTGCAGAAACAGTTGTTTTACCTGTTCCTCCCTTGCCACTTAAAACTGCTATTCTCATTTCTGTCTTCCCTGTGCCCCCATACCAAAGTGTGAAGGGACTGTAGAAGTTATTTTTTCAAGAAGTCCTTTTTTGAATTTAACAATGTTTTCTTTCACAGATACCGATTCTCCACGGTATATTTCAATATTTGCAGCCTTTAAAACATTCATGGCATTTGGCCCTACATTGCCCGTAATTACCGCTTCCACGCCCTTATCAACCATAAGCTGCCCTGAAGTGATTCCAGCCCCGCCGCCGGAGGCTGCCGCAGTGTTTTCAATGATTTCAGAATTCATTGTATCGGTATCTGCAATAACAAAATATGCCGCTCTCCCGAACCTCGGGTCTATTGTACTTTCAATAGAATTTCCGCTTGATGAAACACAAACCTTCATATATTTTCCTCTCCCTCGTAATGAGTTGGCATTTATTTTGATATAAGCTTATGCCCATAATAAATTTTATTATTATTTTGGGCATATGTCAATTATTTTATAACA
>JABUEW010000241.1 GCA_013314855.1 Bacillota bacterium
CGGCATTTTGCATCACTTTTGGGAGAAGTGACTGAGGTTTATCAGGAGCCGGATACGAGGCCCGTACGTCCGGTTCTGGGAGAAGGATAATGCTGCAGAAAGTCACTGCAGCATTACCTTACTCGATTTTTGCGATTTTTTCGAGTATTGTTTTTTATTGCTCCTGTGGAGAACCTCCACTTGAATTAACTCTTTAATCTTGAATCCGCGATTCAAGTTTTATACAATGCTAATGATTCGAATCATAATTTTCGTGCCTTTTTTGGAGGTGAAAAAAATAAAAATTGAAAATATTATTGTTTTGGGTATGTATCCTTATCCTTGGCAATATCAAGAAATTAGTGATACAGTGCGCTTAATGACAAATGCCTTTGAAAATATAAAAAAAATATTTCTTAATCCTAGTATTGGTTTTCATCGTGCTAAAGCGGATAACTGTTCTTTTCGTATGAACTGGGAATGTAATGATTATGGAGATGTTCTTGTTTGTACGCCACCTTTAGAAATTATACCTTCTTCTTTCGGATTGGGTAAATTAAAAAACTACTGGATCTTAAAAACTCTGGATAAACTAATTTACTCAATACTTGGTTCCCAATGGCGCCAAGATACTATATTATATGTGTCTTCAGGTGGAATAAGTCAATCTTATAAAGTCATAAAAGCTTTACAACCTCGATGGATAATTTTCGATGTGTTGGATGATAACATTGGATTCCCTGGAGTTAGTCAGAAAGATAAACATATCTTAAGTAATCAGTTTTCTTATATTCTTAACAGATCGTCTTTGGTGGTTACTGTTTCTCAATATTTGTCTGAGCAATTGGAGAAAGATTATTCAATAAAAACTCGATGTCTGCCAAATGGTATAGATATGCAGATGTTTGCTTATTGTAATGATTATAACGAAGTCTTGGATGAACTAAGAGGAATCGAAAAGCCTTTATTTGGCTTTATTGGAGCTCTAACCAGCTGGATAGATTATGAACTTTTGTGGAAAATAGCAGAATATCTTGAAAAAGGAACTCTGGTTCTTGTTGGACCTATCATAGAAAGCGCTGTTCCTCAAGAATGGATAGAAAAACTTAGCAGACATCCAAAGGTATTATTCACCGGAGCAAAACCTTACAAACAGGTTCCCCATTTTTTGTATCAGTTTGATGTTTTGCTCATGCCACGTAATTATCAGCCACATTCACTTGCATCGGATCCCTTAAAACTCTACGAATATATGGCTACTGGAAAGCCCATTGTATCTACAGCGTTACCAAGTGTAATGCGTTTTAGGGATTATTTCTTTGTAGCTGAAACCCACCAGGAATTTTTAATAGCCTTAGGCCGTGCTCAGTATGATTGGTCTGAAGAAAAATCTAATCAATTGAAGGATCTAGTTAAGGAATTTTCATGGAAAAACAGGAGTAAAAAAATGTTAGAATTATTTTATGAAAAAATGAGCGATCTCTACTGATTTTACCAAGAAAATAAACTGAACCGGAGGAATTGGGTGATTTAGTCGAAGCATACCGGAAGAAGCTTTTTGATGCCCGTGAAAAGCGGGTGCATCCCTATAAGGACGATAAAATTCTTACATCCTGGAACGGCTTGATGATTGCCGCCCTGGCCAAGGGGGCGGCGGTGTTCGGCGAAGCTGTTTATAAACAGGCGGCCGCCCGGGCTGTGAAGTTCATTTTCAGGAATTTGAAGCGGGAGGACGGCAGGCTGCTGGCCCGCTACCGCGACGG
The DNA here is from genome assembly GCA_013314855.1 of Bacillota bacterium. Lineage (NCBI taxonomy): Bacteria > Bacillati > Bacillota > Bacillota bacterium. The sequence continues at coordinate 1,743 of JABUEW010000241.1, forward strand.
TGAGTCAGCTTATCCGGCCTATTTAGATGATTACGCTTTTCGGGCATGGGGGCTGTTGGAGTTGTATGAAGCCGTTTTTGAAGTTAAATATCTTAAACAAGCTTTTGAACTGAACGGGCAGATGGTTGATCTCTTTTGGGACGAGGAAAACGGAGGATTTTTCTTCAATGGGAAAGACGCCGAGAAGCTTATCGCCCGACCCAAGGAACTTTACGACGGCGCGCTGCCGTCCGGCAACTCAGTGGCGCTGCACAACCTGATCCGCCTGGCCCGGTTGACCGGTGACGCGAAGTTGCCGGAAGTGGCGGAAAAGCAGGTGAGTTCTTTCGCGGGCAGGGTTATGGAGTACCCTTGGGGATATACTCACTTTTTGACGGGGGTTGACTTCTTCCTCGGACCCGCGCGCGAGATTGTGATAGCCGGAAAGGCGGGAGACGCCGGTACCGGAGCAATGCTGGACGCGGTCCGGCGCTCCTTTATACCGGAAACGGTAGTGGTTTTTCACCCCGAAGGGGAACCGGGGAAAGAGATAGAAGAGCTGGCGCCTTTTGTAAAGGAGCAGCACTCTATCGATGGGAAAGCCGCTGCCTATGTATGCGAGAATTACGCCTGCCGGGAGCCAATCACGGACTATCAAAAGTTTGTTGAATTACTTTGATAGACATTCATGCCGCTGACACGGGTGAGCGTAAAAGCGAGCACACCTGTACATCAGGACAAAGTAGGGGTATTCTCTTTTATGGGCATGCGACAGTGATCCGGCAAAGCAGTTGACCAAGGCAACAAGCTGTCAATGACCGTATGGTCAT
>JABUEW010000242.1 GCA_013314855.1 Bacillota bacterium
ATTTATTTTCTTCACTATACTTGCTTTCTTCATTACGATCACCCTTTTCATTAGATTTATTCTTAGATATATTTTCCTTATATGGCACTAGCATGGCTACCCTTTTTCCGTTTTTGGTAATTATAATATCTTCCGTTTCCGAAAACTTAAGGTATTTACCGAAACTATTCTGTAATTCCGTAGTGGTAACAATCATAAATTTCACCTCACCAAGTTTATTTTAGCTATTTATATAAATATTATACCTATAATACTTAATAATATCAATAAATTAGCTAAATAAATAGAAAAAATTTTTAAGAATATCTGCACAGAGTTTAGGGAATGTCCTTGTTTATGCTCCTTTGTGCCATGTGTCAACCATATCTACAGGTTCCAGCTTAGGAAAATCGTAAGTGTCAAGAGGTTCATTTTGTAGTATTTTTAATACAGTTTCATAGTTACTGACCAGATCAACACCCTTTTCTTTAAGCAGGTGTTCAAGTGACCTGTTTTCCCACTCTACCCATGCGGCATAACGGGAACGCTCTTCAATGTATGGCTTTAAAGCATCTGCAAAACGGGCTTTCTCCATGGCTTCGTTGCATATAAAGAAGTTGCATACAATAGTTCTATAACGGGGAGGAATCGTACATCCATATCCACTCTTTACAAACGGACAAGCTCTAAAAAAAATTGTATGGTCAAATTGGTATGCCGATTCATTTTCAGTTTTATTTTCTTTATTTTCATTGCGGATATATTTATCATATCCGGCCTTATCAAAAAAACCTTTTGCATGAATATAATAAGGGTTAATAATTGTTGCTGGCTGGCTTTTTATATGTTCCAATATATTTAACCCTTCCACGGACTTTGTCATTCTTTGAATATCCAGCAGTGTATACTTGGGAAAATACCAGCAGCAACCCCTATTATTCACATTGCAGAGACTTTTACCCAATATACTGATACAATCAGTGCAAGCAGTACAAGCATAACGGGGAACATCCCCATCAAAAGTCAGATAGATACTTCCCATATGTCTCTTAATATCACCACACTGTATATCCTCCATCTACCAGGAATACTGCTCCGGTTACAAAGGATGAGGCTTCTGAAGCAAGATATATGGCTATACCTCCTAATTCATCAGGTGTACCCGGCCTTTTCATCGGTGAGAAATCCATCCAGCGTCTCACCATTTCGCCGTTTCCTTCAAAATATGGACGGGTAAGCTCTGTTTTCATGTATCCAGGAGCAATTGTGTTTACCCTTATATTATGTTCGGCCCATTCTGATGCCAGGCTTTTGGTTAACATTATGACTCCTGCTTTAGATGCATTATATGCACATTGGCATTGTGGTGTATTTACAATTATACCTGACATAGATGATATATTAATTATGGACCCCTTTTTCTGTTTTATCATAACCTGCCCGATAGCTTGAGACATGAGAAACACTCCGTTAAGATTGACGTTTATTACATCATACCAATCTTCAAACGCCATTTCTTCAGCTTTTATATGCTTGCAAATGCCTGCATTGTTAATGAGTACATCAATATGACCAAATTTGCTTAAGACAGTATTTGCCAATTTTTTGCAATCTTCCTTGCTGGTAACATTGCATTTAACGGCAAGAGCTGTTACTCCCATTTTTTCTATCTGAACAGCTGCTTCTTGTGCCTTATCCAGGTTTATATCTGCGATGACAATATCGGAACCCGCTTCCGCAAGAGCTTCTGCCATTGCATTTCCCAGTCCCATAGCAGCTCCTGTTATAATTGAACAATAGCCTTTTAAACTGAACCTTTCCATTATAGCCATAATATTCCCTCCCAGTTTTTATTGATTTTAATAGAATAACATTATGCTTCAAAACTTTATATAATTATAGCTTATATTATTGTTTTAATAAGTGCAATAGTATGTCCCTAATACTTGAAGATTAATAAAGACACAGAAGATGCCATTACTTATGCAAATATCTCTTCCAGCTCAATTCCAAGGCCTTTGAATACGGTTGATTCAATTCTGTCGCTGCCTTTATAGCCTCGCATACTTTCAATGTCGCCGTCATTGAAACCATAAACGTATGCCTCTTTGGAATCTGTATTTACAATCCAGTATTCTTTTACTCCTGTCAACATATATAAGTTTAATTTCTTGATTAAATCCTTACCCTTTGTCGATTCGGAGAGCACTTCCACAACAAGGGTGGGTATACCTCTATACCTGCCCTTTTCGTCAATATTTTCTTTATCACAGATAACCAGGATATCCGGCTGTACCACATTAATGTTGTCCTTTGATTTATATAAGGTAACATCAAAAGGAGCGCTTAAAGGTTCGCATTCTTTACCTCTAAACCAATTTGCAAAAGCAGTAAGAATCTCCTTTACTGCCTTTTGATGTGCGTAAAAAGGTG
>JABUEW010000243.1 GCA_013314855.1 Bacillota bacterium
GGTTATAGTGTTATCCGATGACTTAAACGTATGGTTAAATTTATGTAATATTATTATATAATTGGATAAAATTACTAACGCAGCCACTATTAATGGATAAGAATAAAATTTTCATGCTTCAGCTCTGCCAATACATACTCTATATTTGACTTTTTAATTCGATTAAGTATAATCATAATTATTACAATAAACAAATAATTGATATGAACTAAAATGCAATGGAACATGCAGTAGCATGTATATTTATATTTTTATGTTATGAAAGGCAGATTAGGTATTATGATAGATAAGGAACGGATAAAAGCTGCGGTAAGAGAGATACTGGAGGCGATAGGAGAAGATCCCTGCAGAGAAGGACTTAAAGAAACACCTGATAGAGTTGCAAGGATGTGCGAAGAAATTTTTGCCGGTATGAACCAGGACCCGAGGGATGTTATAAAGGTGTTTAGCGAAGATGGGCATGAAGAGATTGTGATGGTTAAAGATATCCCCTTATATTCTGTATGTGAACACCATTTGCTACCTTTTATAGGAGTTGCCCATGTGGCTTACATACCTAACAAAGGGAAAATAGTTGGATTGAGCAAGCTGGCAAGGGTTGTGGAAGTAATTGCCAGACGCCCCCAATTACAGGAACGACTTACAAGCGAAATTGCCGATGTAATTATGGAAACGGTACAACCTCTTGGTGTAGCTGTAGTTGTAGAAGCTGAACATCTTTGTATGACAATGAGGGGGGTTAGGAAACCAGGGTCAAAGACAGTTACTTCAGCTTTAAGAGGCATAGTAAGAACACAGGCAAAGACAAGAGCGGAGGTTATGTCTTTAATACGGAGTTAACCAAGCAAGCCAAAACTTACTTGGAATCAAGGAATTCCCTTATCCTTGCCCTTATATCCTGCTGAATTTCCTGTGGGTTCCTTTCAGCATCAACTACAATAAAGTTATATTTTTTTGCCATTTCATCATATTCCTTTTTTAAGAGGGTGTGATACCTTTTGAAACTTTCAAACATGTCGCTGGAAAAGCATAAATCCATACCCGATTCCCAGTAGTCCAGGCAGCCATATTTTGAGAAAGCCCTATGAAGGAGAGCCTCAGGGTTAATACTTAGGTAAAATACCATGTCAGGGACCAAGGCAAATCCGAATAATTCCATTAACCATTCCTTGCTGGCGCCTCTTACAAAATCCCTCGCCATTAACGTAAAGATGTAGCGGTCTGCCAGTACTACAAATCCTGCTGAAAGGGCAGGTATAATTTTATTTTCCAGCTGGTCTGCAAAATCTGTGCTATATAGGAGGCTTAAAGTTTTCTTTCCCAGGGTATTACCCTTTTTAGCTTCAAATATTACATTCCCTATCAGGGTAGACCGTTTAAGGCCTGTATCCAATACTGCATGACCTTGAGTTTCCAACCAATCTTTAAGCATGGAGATTTGAGTCGAGCGGCCGGAACAATCAGGCCCTTCTATAACTATTAATTTGCCTGGCAAATCATTTAATTTTAAATAAGGGAGCCCCTTTCCATAAAACCGTTTTCTGACCATATCCCTAATACCTTCTTTCTTGCCAATGCTTACAGGGAGGCACATAGCCTTTTAAATTTTCTTTAACTATTTTCCTTACAATATTTTGCTGCACTTCAATTGGCTGAGATGCATCAATTACCGTAAACCCTTCCTCTTCCGCCATCTCATCATAATGTTTTTTAATTATTCCTTGGAATATTTTGAAGCTTTCAACGGGGTCATTGCTAAATCCCATATCCATCCCTGCTTCATGGTACTCAAGGTGCAGCCTTCCGGTAAGTATTCTATTTAGCGAAACCTGGAGCGGTGCCTGAAAATAAAAAATAATATCGGGTTTTACAGCAAAACTATAAACATTTTTAACCCATTCCCTATCACATCCCCTAGCCATATCTCTTGCGAAAGCAGTATATATGTACCTATCACAAAGGACAATGTAGCCTGCCCTGAGCTGAGGAAGAATCATTTTTTCATATCTGTCTGCAAAGTCACTTGCATGCATTAGGCTAAAAGTTGTAGGGGTTAGTAGGTTCTTTTTTTTGGCTTCACTTGTAGATTCCCTGATCAGTTCAGATGAATTCCATTCTGTAAAAAATACAATAAAACCCTCTGATTCAAGCCATCTTTTAAGGAGGTAAATTTGTGTGCTTTTCCCTGAACCGTCACACCCTTCCACCACATAAAGCTTGCCGGGAAGAGGATTGTTATCTGCCGGACCATATCTTGCATTTATACCTTGCAATTGTATCACCTTAACTTATTAATCCATTATAAATTAATCCATTATAATAATCCATTATAATAATATATATATAACTATAACTATAATAATTATAACTCTAATTTTCATTTTTGTCATTGAAATATTATTAAAAA
>JABUEW010000244.1 GCA_013314855.1 Bacillota bacterium
ACAAATGACCTCATCCCCTTTCTAAATCACTATTTTAGCAGGTTTGGAGGCTGGGAGGTGAAGTTACTTGTTTCCAGTTATTATAAATCAAATAAAATCAAGGGGTTCAGCTTTGCTGAACACCAACAAATTGTTGAGATGGAGGTGTGTGATAGTGAGAAATGTTGTAATAGCCAGTGCTGTTAGAACAGCAGGAGGAAAGTTTGGGGGTTCTTTACAAAAGGTAACAGCTCCAGAGCTCGGAGCAGTTGTTATCAAAGAAGCTGTTAAAAGAGCTAATATTACCGGTGAAATGGTAGACCAAGTGATATTCGGTAACGGATGGCAAGCAGGAGTAGGGGCAAATCCAGCAAGGATATCTACAATTAAAGGTGGACTTCCTGTAAGTGTGCCGGCTTTTACAGTAAATATGAGGTGCGGCTCAAGCCTAAGAGCCCTGCAACTAGCTGTATTAAGCGTAGGTGCAGGAGAAACGGATATAATAGTTGCTGGTGGTGCTGAATCCCCAAGTAATGCACCCTATATTCTTCCGGAAGCTAGATGGGGTCATAGAATGGGACAAAAAGCAGTAGATGATGTATTACATAAAGATGGTTTTATATGTCCTCTGGCAGAAATGTTTATGGGAGATACATGTGAATTATTGAATAAAAAATATGGTATTTCAAGACAGGAACAGGATGAATTTGCCCTAGAGTCCCAACTAAAGGCAAAAAGAGCTGTTGAAAGTGGTGTTTTCAAAGAAGAAATAGTTCCCATACAAATTAAATCAAAAAAAGGAATAACAATCTTTGATACCGATGAGGTTCACAAAGAAACTTCTTTGGAAGGATTAGCAAAATTACCATCTGTATTTACAGAAGGTAATACGGTTACTGCCGGAAATAGCTGCGCTCTTTCGGATGCAGCTTCAGCAGTGGTGATCACTACTGCTGAAAAAGCAAAAGAACTTGGGCTGCAACCATTAGCCATGATTAAATCTTATTCCTTCGTCGGATTAGAACCAAAGCATATGGGGTTAGGGCCAGCTGTTGCAACACCTATCGCACTAAAAAAGGCAGGCATGGATTTAAAAGATATAGATTTAATAGAACTAAATGAGGCATTTGCAGGACAAGTCATTGCCTGTATCAGAGAATTAAAGCTTGATAGAAGTAAGCTGAACATATATGGTGGAGCAATTGCCATGGGGCATCCTGTTGCAGCAACGGGTACAAAAATCCTTACTACTCTCCTTTATGCGATGAAGAACTTAGATAAGGAAACTGGTTTAGTAACTCTTTGTATCGGTGGAGGCCAAGGTGTTGCAGTGATTGTAGAAAGAATGATTTAACAGAGGAGGAATGAAAAAATGACAGTTAAAAATATATTTGTTTACGGTACAGGTACAATGGGCCGAGGAATCGCCCAGGCTGCAGCCCAAGCAGGATTTGAAGTATACTTTTGCAATGAAATATTCCCAGAGGAAGTTGAATTAAGTATTGCGATGATAAAGAAAGGTCTTGATAAACGAGTCCAAATGGGAAAAATGAATGAAGAAGAAGCAAATGAAGTTATTGGTAGGATTATTCCAGCTATAGACATAGAAGACAGTAAAAATGCTGATTTTATAATTGAAACAATCATTGAGGATGTAAAAATTAAACAGGAAGCCTTCAAAAAACTAGAAAAATATTCTAAGTCTCACGTAGTGCTAGCTTCTAATACAACTTCATGTTCTATTACAGAGATAGCCAGTGTCTTGGAAAATCCAAGCAGGGTTATAGGGTTCCACTTCTTCAACCCAGCGCACATCATGAAACTTCTGGAGATTATGCCTGGATTATACACAGAAGATAATATCATTGAGCAAGCTAGAGATGTTGCCCTAAAATTAGGTAAGGACCCGGTAGTGACGAAGCGGGAAGCACCAGCAGGATTGACAAGTAGAGTGTTAGCAGGACTTTTAAATGAAGCGGTTTGGGTTTTGCATGAAGGAATAGCTAGCGTTGAAGACATTGATAAAGCAATTGTATTAGGATGTAATCATAAAATAGGCCCTTTGGCTTTAATAGATTTAATTGGTGTAGATATACATCTTGCAAAAACCAAGATGCTTTATAACAAAACCGGGGACTCAAGATATAGACCATGTTATCTTTTAGAGCAAATGGTTACAGCGGGGTATTTAGGTAAGAAATCAGGAAAAGGATTCTATGATTATACGCAAGAAAAAATTGTCTCCCTTAAGTTTATTATATAGATTACGATAATGATTTTACATTCGCAGGCATAACCTGTTTATGACCTGTTCCGGGACCTTGTTAATTGAATTAATGAACCCCCTAACAGCTTCACGAATTTGTTTTACAGAGGAGTAGAA
>JABUEW010000245.1 GCA_013314855.1 Bacillota bacterium
GAATAATATAATAAATTTAAAGGTCATACGGTTTTGGGATGAAATTTTTCCCGATAATAAGGAGTGGGTAGAAGAATTTACAGAAAGGTACAAAAGAGAAATTAATTTGCCGTTTGAGATATGGATCCACCCTCTTAAAATCAGTTACGATTTAATAAAAAAACTTGTAGATGCAGGTCTATATAAAGCAGTAATGGGAATTCAAAGCGGTTCGCCCCGTATAAGGAAAGAAATATTCGGAAGGTATGAATTGCAAGAGGATATAATAAATGCAAGTAAAATATTATCTGATTGCAGGGTGCCGCGGGTTATTTATGATTTTATACTCAGGCACCCCTTTGAGACAGAAGAGGATATTATAAAATCTTTTGAGCTGTGTATGAAGCTGCATCCTCCTTTTGAATTACAACTTCATGCACTGAATTTTTTCCCAGGGACTGATATAGTTGAAAAAGCAATTAAACTTAATGTAATAGACAGAAATGAACTAGAGAAAATCATGTATGCTCCGATAAAGGAACAGTATAAAGCTTATTGGGGAGTTAATGACAATGATATTATGATAAACTTCTGGTATTCACTTATATATATGACTCAATTTAAAACTATAAGACCCCTGATAAGCTTTTTATCAAAGCATGTCCAGTCATTAAATAAAAAATTCACCTTTCTTATTGAATTATCAATAAAGTTACAAAAGTACCTAGTCCCCATTGCCAGGATGAAAGATTATTATAAAAAAATATATCTAATCCTACGTATCGGTTATTAAACAGAAATTATTCGGATCTTGTCCAAAAATACCGGATATACTGAGAATTGTAGCCGATATGATTATGAATATTGGCTTAGAGCGGCACCTGTGATATTATGATATTATATTTCAAATATGTTTTGGAGGTGTATTCAAGTATGGATAATATACTTAAGGACAATATACCTGAAGTATTTCATGATATATGGGAAAAAGCCCAATCATCTTTCCCTGGCCCTGATTTAGATTTTCTTCAGGATAATTTTATTATCCAGGCAAATAGCATATTAAATTTACCGAAAGAGGCTATCAAAGCTTTTATTAAATCATACAATATTATTAAAAATAATAAAACTCTATGCAGGTTGTTATGGTTTAATCATTATCTTTTTTTTGGAAAAGAGATTTCTATTGACAAAAAAACGGAAGAGAGAAAAGTTGAAAAAGAGATATTCCTTCCTCCTTCCTTGAGAGAATCAATGGGAACGTTAGCAGGAATGTTTCCTGCAGTACTGCTTTTATCGGGGCTTACAAGACTTATGGAGTTCTACCGGAAAAGAAATATTCCTCAAAATATCATTGTGGATACTTTAAGTGATATTGATATCTGGATGAGAGATTACTTTAATAAACACCAAACTTGGGGGCTTGCACAATTCAGGTGGCTTTATAACCACTTTTCCGGGAGAATATTTAGGTTGGGCAGGCTGCAATTTATGCATAAAGAATTTGACGGAAATTTAATAGCTTTCCGGAACATTACAACTGGTGAAGTAATTGCAGTTTCACAGGAAGGTGTAAGATACAGGTCTGATGGACAAGTAGATGGGACCAATGGTATTTATGATAAGGAAGGTGGTTGGACCTCGAAACTTGTAATTGATGAGGAGTTTATACAAGGAAATCCCATTTTACCTCTGGGCTTTGCAAAAGCTGATTTCATTAAGTTAAGTACCAGAGAATGGAAAGAGGTCCTTGCTAAAGGAAGCAAGATACTGGAAGTACATATTCCGGCAGAAAGTAAGCTTTCACATGAGGCTTGCGGTGAATCTTTCAAAATGTCGGTAGATTTTTTCACCGGATATTTTCCTGAGTTGCCTTTTGACGGTTATATGTGTACATCATGGCTGCTAGACCCTCAACTTAAGGAAATATTACCTCCATCCTCAAATATCGTGAAATTTCAAAGAGAATTTTATTTATACCCCATATTGGCAGATGATTTCCAGACTTTCGAAAGGGTATTTGGCGGCAAACATGACAATATAGAATTTCTGAAGGCAGAAACTTCACTACAGAAAGCCATAATAGATTATATTAGTAAAGGAAACCATATGAGGCAGGGGGGTATGTTTTTATTAAAAGATGATTTGAAACACTGGGGAAAAGCTTTTTACCAGGATTATTCCAGAAGTATAATATAATTTATAATACTAATTTATAATATATTTATAATATAATTAATATAATCAATTCCAGGGCTTTATTTAATTACAGGGTTCATATTACCCTGTGGATAATATATTACAATGGTTTTAACGACGCCTGTACTAAAGTGCAGGGGTTATACTTTCGACTAAAAGT
>JABUEW010000246.1 GCA_013314855.1 Bacillota bacterium
CCGGTAACCGCCTCGCACAGCTTCCGCTGGAAGCATTTGTCGCAATCGTCGATGCACCTGAGATTGATCTGCTCAGACATGTCGAAAAGCGCTTCTAGATATTCCCTGTCTGCATCGGTCATAGTTTTCAGCCTCCTTTCCTTTAACAAATCTCCGACGCTTTATCCTTTCGCAAATATTACTGACAATCCAGCTCCGACCATTTCAGACAGCTCTGTTTCTATCCTCAGCCAAGTATCACGCTCGGTGTCGTCTACCGTACCATCACAGGCTACGTTTACCATATCTTGATGTACATTGTTTACATCCGCTACTTCCTTCTGCAGCTTCAACACCGACCTTGGAAGGTCCAGGATGTGAAGTTCCGGTAAAAACCTTCTGCCTACTTCTGTTGACTGCTTCAGATGTAGATATGCAAGATGTTTTACACCGTACACCTCTACCATCCGACACACAACATCATCCGGCGGTATTGTCCGGCCAGCTTCGTACTCTGCCAGACTACGCACGGACGTATATAACCGCTCCGCTGCCTGTTCCTGTGTCAAACCCGTTGCACGCCTAGTATTTTTATAAATGTTCCCGCAGTACCTATTCATTCCGTTTGTACCCCCTTTCATTTAGAATTTAGAATAAAGAAACATCATAATGCACGTGGCTTCCAGTAAACTTCAACCGGGCCTTTATTGCAGCTACATTCTAAGCACTGCTTACGCATCTTAACTACGCGGCAGTCTTCTGTCTCTGTAAGTTTGATGATAAAGAAACTTATTTCATCAGTAAGTTTACAAGGTCCACTGTCATATGCATTTGCGCCTTTGGGCTTCTCCTGTTCGCATTTGATAAGCTCTCCGTACCCCCAAACCTGGCTTAACCCTTCCACTTTCACACCTCCCTTCTGGCCGTCTTCCGAAGGCGGCCACCCTACCCCGCCTCTGTATCCATATTTCGCCTGTAATCTTCTGCAAAGATATAAGCAAGGGCATAGAGGCAGGGATATAGTGTCCTTTCCAGATCCTCTTCAGTCATATCTTCAAAATCTTTGCATTGTTCCGTCCTCATTGAGACCTCCTACCTCCTCTACTATAAGTCCTCTAAATCCAATGCCGGCTCCGGCATTGCGTAGTGCGTCATTCCGGTCTTGAGCATCCTAAATATCTCCCCCACAACCTGCTTCGCATCTTCTTCCGTGTCGTATGTCCCGAGAAGGACCTTCTTCAGAAAGTGTTTGCCCATGATGTTCCAGCCCATAAACTGGCCGTTGTAATATCTATCCTCAACATACAGCCTGGCTGGAAACAGGTGCTTATCATTGAGTGTGAAAACTTCGTCCCGGTCCTGGTTGATGATGTACATACCTATTACCCCCTCAAATCATTTTTGGTTGGCTGACCAGCTCCGGCCTGCTTATCCTGAGTTCGTAGGCAACTTTATCCGACGTAAGGTATTGTTTTAGGCTTTGGTATGTCGGGCACTCCGCCCGCCTGGGGCAGGCTGCACACGTGTATGATGCGAAACATGTTTTCGTTGGGCTCACCCCCTTATGCGGATTTGACTTTGCATTCTTGACCTCCCTATTGCCGAAATGGTAAGATCATCCTTGAAGGGAGGTATTATGTCCATGTTGGATACTCAGATGATAAAGTTGCTAAAAAGTATCCGTAAGTCCAATGGTCAAATATCTTATAGTGAACTTTGCAATAATCCACTCTCTGAAAACATTATTATGAAACTGCGTAATCAAGGCTATGTCTCCGTCAGGCCCATTAACGGATACGGTGAACCTTTACCCGAGAGTAAAGTCTTTGTCACTCCTGAAGGCGAGAACTATTTGCTTGATCAACGGGCTTTAGCTTTTAGGGAAAATATTAGACAAATTTTAGTTCCGATAATAATCGGTGTATTGAGCTACATAGCATCAAAGCTAATTGACACTTGGTTATTCTAAAGATTATCGTACCAATCCCTAAACCGCTTCCACCGGAGTAATATCAGTGATGTTGTTGCTGCCAATACCATTGATAAAACTGGAACAAAAATCTCACGCAATTTACTCACCCCCTTATGCGGATTTGGTTTGTTCATCTGCGAACATTATGTTTGTACCGTTGTCAAAAAAAATTTCATCAACTGAACATTCGTAAAAATCAGCTATTTTTTTTGCCAGTTTGAAGCCTGGCGTCCTTACTCCTCTTTCAAGCATCGAATAGTATTGAGAATTTATACCTAAAACATTAGCAATTTCTTCTTGCGTAAGCCCTTTCTTATCCCTAAGCTCACGTAGTTTATTCAATAGTGTCACCTCCTGTTCGAACATATTGT
>JABUEW010000247.1 GCA_013314855.1 Bacillota bacterium
TGTCAATGGGAATAAGTTTTGCGATTTGTTTGCCGTTCCTCGATATTATTACTTCCTCCTGCCGATTGACTATTTCTAAATATTTCCCAACTTTATTTTTAAATTCCGTCGCATTGACTATCATATCTATCCCTCCTTTAGCTAATATTATTATATCCGAAATTAGCTAAATTATCAATGAAACTGTGGATAATTTGTCTGTTTGGAGAACAAATAGATGTGCGCAAACTTTTATGATGAACTGAAGGGATATATGAAATAATAACTGAAGCCGGCAGATCGCAATTTGACTTTTCTCATTTTCTTGGTTATAGTAAAATCAAAGAAATATGTATAATAATTATGTTTAGAACATATACTGTGAGGAGGTATAAAAATGGTTAGTGTAACAGTTAGGAGCAATTCTATGGAGCGCAAGATTATAAGAATTTCTGACAAACGACAGATTACTATACCACAGAAGTATTTTGAAGCATTAGGATTTAGCAGTGAAGCTGAATGCATTTTGCAAAATAACGCTATTGTCATTCGTCCTATCCGCGAGAACTCAGGAGGCGAATTTTCAGAGCAGATTCTTGCTGATTTAATTGCTCAGGGCTTATCCGGGGAAGAACTTCTTGCAAAGTTTAAGGAGATGAGTAAAAAAATCGCTCCTGCAATGAATAAACTGATTAGCGAGGCGGACAGTATTGCAAAAGGCGAAAAGAGCGGCGCCACTATGTCTGATGTTTTTGGGGCGGAGGACAAATAGATGTACGAAATCCGTTTTACAAGAGCCGCTGAAAATTATCTAAAGAAGGTCAAAGAAAAAGGTCTGAAGAAAGCATTTCAAAGGGCTCTTATAGAAATAAGCAGCGATCCGTACATTGGCGAATTGAAAACAGGTGATTTAGCCGGCGTTTATTTTTATGATGTTTACTACAGCAAAACCAATTACGAGCTTGCTTATAGAATTTATGAGGAAGAAGGTCAAATGGTAGTTGTGATTCTCGCTGGAACACGAGAAAACTTTTATGATGAACTGAAGAGATATATGAAATAATAATTGAAGCCGGCAGGGGTAAAAAAAGACCGGCACACCGGTCAGCCTTACTGAACATACTCTGATGCATATATGTCCGGTTCTTCAACTTCCGGGCATGAATTATATAATTCTTCGGGATCTAATCAACCAACATTTCCTTTATCACGGCTTTTACACTTATAATATCTTCAGCCTCTAGTTGTCCGGCTTCCTTTATAAGCCTGGACTTATCTATGGCTCTGATCTGGTCCAGCACGATCCATCCGGTTCTCCCGTCAAGCTTTGTTTTTACACGAAATGGATAGTTCTTAGATGTGGAGGTTAAAGGGGCAATGATAACAATATCAATATTATGATTCATCTCATTGGGCGATATGACGACGCAAGGCCGGACTTTTTTCATTTCAGAACCCTTTGTAGGGTCAAGATCAGTCCAATAGATTGTATACTGATTTATTACCATTCCCAATCCTCCGCGTCAAGACCAACATCCTCGCTGATAAAAAGTTTGTCGTCGCCATTATTTTTCATGCATTCAAACTTCTTACCCCAACCCTTCCTTGGTTCATCCACCGGTGTAATGATGATCTGGCCATCCTTAACTTCCAGCTCTATTTTTTCGGCAATATTGCATTCCTTTAATATATATGCCGGTATTCGTATGCCTTTGGAGTTCCCGATCTTGATGATCTCAGTCTTCACATATCTCACCCCTTGTAATTACTAAGTAATTACATTATAGCATGCGTTTCTTTCTTCTGCAATATACGAGGTATGAACAACATAATATTCTTTTTCAGGATGGGATTTGTGTAATTGTACATACCGACGCAACGCTCTGTTATTATCTTCACCAAACAACTCAACAAGCTGAATATTTCCTATTATTCTCTTATTACCTTGTGTATAAGCTTCAATGGCTTCAAGAAAAAGCATGGGGACGTTTCGTTTGCTTCCGCAGCCGGCAGAGCGCAGAAGTGCCCGTCTGTCTGCTATACCGGCCTTCTTCTGAGGGTTCTTATAGATACTTCATGTTCTCCAAGGATCTCATGTATCGACTTATTATCTTCTATTAATGCATTCAGCTTGGATTCAATCTGTAAATGCCTGTTGGCGTTTTTTGCTTCTATGTCGTCTAATTTGTTTCCGATGGCGTCAATTTTGCCTTCCAGACCGTCTATTTTGCCTTCCAGATTCTCCTGGCCTGCTTTTAATGAAGCTATATCCCTTTCCATACCATCGATTTTTCCCTCAAGACCGCCTATTTTGTCCTCAAGACCGCCTATTTTG
>JABUEW010000248.1 GCA_013314855.1 Bacillota bacterium
ATGAACTCGCATACGCTCGCCCTTGACATCCACCAACAGAGTGTATTGATGTAAGTATCTAAAATAAAAGAAAGGAGACCTAACTTAGCCCGGCAAAAAAATTGTCTTGACAATGGGGAGCATCATATTTCATGTTTATCTATCCCTTCAAATGTGAATATGTTTTCTATCGTACAAAGATATTTCATATCTAATATATTTGCATTGATTTCTTCTTTAAACTCCCTTTGAAGCGCAACCCGGCTTTTTCTCCTAAACTCTACCCCTCCGCCCGGAAAACGATAAAAAACCTCATCCTTTATCGCATCATACCCCTCAAAGACTAAAATCCCATCCCCTCTTTTTGCAAAACCTAATACCGTAACTCTAATACACGGCTTTTCCACCTTCGCTGTATGACATATTATTTCTATTTCAAAAAACCGTTCTTGAAATTCAGTAAGCGCTTTTATTTCTTCTTCAAAGTAACTGTTAGGGGTTTTAGCGACCACTAGCTTACTTTCATTGTCGTTCTTCCTTTCAATGGCTGCAATGACCCTGCCTCGGAACTCTTTAACCGGTTTATACTCTCCCAGTATATAAGCATCTATTTTCTTACCATCCCCTGAAATAGTTCCTGGGATATATCCGTAATTGACCGGATAAATAATGCCATATTCAGGATGAGGCGATCCCAGGGGTCTATCAACTATTACATCAACCGTTTTCCCTAAGTATTCTCTCATATTAACCTCCATTCCGCCGCTACCGCTGGCGGCACAAATAGTAATGAAAAATGGTGCGTGGTTTTCACCACTTTGTTATCATTAAGCTGAGGGGTAAGATACACTACAAAGCACGGTTAGGTGAGTCGCAAACTGCTCTTCTGAGCTTAAATCAGTATATTAACCAGTGTAAGAATCATCTTTCAAGCACAAATAAGTGGTTCTATAAGACCGCAAGCTAATCATTGTTTTAGCTAATCGTTAAATGTGTGATGGTTCAGTCAATGTCTTCCTCCTCATCTACTAAATTTTCAAAGGAGGTTGTGCTATGAAAGTTGTTTACCCTATTTGTTGTGGTGTCGATGTGCATAAGACTTTTCTCGTCGCCACAATCATCACTTCACAGGGGATCACCCCTCACTACTTTAAAAAACGATTCTCAACTTTCAACAATTCCATTCTCCAATTCAAGCAGTGGCTGATTGATAACAACTGCTTTGATGACTAAGGAACAAAAGGAACGTATAGTTATGGTTCGCTCCCATCTTGAATTCATCCAACAGTCCATTGCAGAGTTAGATGAAAAACTTGATAAGATGGTAGCTCCTTACGAAAATGCCATTACACTCCTTTGTACCATTCCCGTAGTTGATAGAGCTTCTGCCATCACTATCATCTCCGAGAGCTGTCAAACTTCTCATTTCCAATGGCGTAATAAAAGCTACTGACATTCCTGTGGCCTAAACTAACGAATATTAAATTCTCAAGGATCTATAAAGGTCTTAGTTTAGTGCGCCCTTTTTTAGCGGCTACGAAGTATTTTTCAAGCTAACCCCCTTTAAATGCAAATGCATAACTAATAATTAGCATTTTGTTTATATTTTCCTCCAACAAACCCAAGATATTACATCGTATTAGTGAAGATAGACATCGCAATGGCACCCCTTAAATAATACAATGCCCAAATTATAACATGAATGTAGCTATATTATTTGAGGAAATCCAGAGTAACGAGTAACGATCCACCATTCATTTGCTAATAATAAATATTCATGTATACTATTCAATAATAAATGTAAATAAGAAGATAAAAATGAAATTACTTGTTTCAAAGCCAGATAAATTAGAAGAGTATTTGGATCTTTTAAACCCTTGGGGCCGGTTCCCATTATTTAATCAACCGGGCCTGTTCAATAGCCCGGATGTGTTCCGTTACCCTGCAGTCTATGCTGAGAATAACCCAGGTATTCTGGCACAGGCAGTATTGGAAATACCCTTTAGGCTGGAAGTACAGAGGCTATATTATTTTGATACGGTTGATGCGGTTGACAGGGAGAAGCAATATATTCTAAATAAGACTTTATCACAGCTGGATCATGACAAAGTACGGTTAAAAGAAATCAACTACTATTATGAAAAGTTTGATTTTAAATATCTACCCCAGAATACCACATTGTTAATGCTGATAATTTCGGGGCTTTTAGATTAAAAT
>JABUEW010000249.1 GCA_013314855.1 Bacillota bacterium
GGGCTGTCCTTAAGTTTCCCGCCGCCCGTTCTTCGCCAGTATCCCCCCAGAGCATACCGCGCAGCACCTCACGCCGAACCCAGCGGCCCTGCTGCCAGAACAGGTAGGCTGCCAGGGCACGTACCTTGGCAGTAGGAAAGCTAACCTCTCCATCCGATGTGCAAATAGCAAAGCGACCGAGCATCTGCACCTGAATCATCCCCGTCACTCCTTCATGATATCTTTGCCGGAATAATTCAATTATTACTAATCTATTTCCTTTTTTTAGAAACAATACCCAGATTTAATTTTTACAATAACGGTTTCCACATCCACAACATCGGGGAATTCTGGTTGCTTTCCTGCCCGCAGATGGAAACCACGCGCTCGAAAAGCTTGTCAATCTCTCTGGCTTTTCCGTTATAGTGGTCGCTGTGCGCCTCCACAAATTTCTCACTTTGCGCGAACATTCCGCCGCTGCCGCAGCATGGGTCAAAAACCCTGCCCTCGTAAGGCTCGAGGATTTCAACCAAAAGCTGGACGACGGAACGCGGCGTATAGAACTGCCCGCCCTTTTTGCCCTCGGCCAGCGCAAACTGCCCAAGGAACCATTCATACACGCGCCCGAGGATATCGTTTGATCTGGAAACGCTGTCACCAAGCGCGATAGTACCGATGTCTTTCTCAATGGCGTCCATCGCGTCGTCTATGTCTTTACCAATCGTCGGCAGCTTGGCGCGGATCTGCAGGTAATCCCAGCGTGCCTGCGGCGGTACGTAAAATACGTTTTCCGCGCGGTATTCGTACGGGTCGTCCGGGTTTGCGCCTTCGTACTCGCCCTTGCCCTCTTTAAGTTTATTGTATAATTCATAAAAGCTGTCGGATATGTATTTTAGAAATATAAGCCCTAAAACGACATGCTTATATTCCGCGGCGTCTATGTTCTTGCTGAGCTTATCGGCAGAACTCCAAAGCACCTGTTCAATTGATTCTGATGTGGTTGTTTTCTTTGCTTTTGCCATTCTATTTTTCTTCTCTATTTTTTTATTTTTTTATCCGCAAATCTGCGGGCTTGTCCGCATCTTTTGGTATCGCCCATGCCCAGCCCAGGCGCACAGCACCTTTGATCCGGCCCTGCTCGCATAAGACCTGAACTCTGCGCTGAGAAATGTTCCACTTCTCTGCCGCCTGTTTTGCCGTAATATATTCCATTCACCGATGCCTCCAAGGAAAAATAATCCAATTAACAATTATATGCGAAGAAACGAATAAAAACAATAAGCTAACAAAAATTTTTTTATTATATCTGTAAACCTCTCCTGTTTTCTCCACCCGCCCATGGAAATATACCCAATCTCGCCCAAATACCCATAAAGCCTTGCTGTGCAAGGCTTTACTCACTGTGTTTTCTTTTGAGCAACACCACGCACTCAACGTGGCTTGATTTATATATGAAAAGAGAACATAAGCTGAAAAGCCATGTCCTCTTGTTCATTCGTTTTTATTACTGCTAAACCTGCACTTTTAACTTTTGCCGGTATTCAGCATAATGATCGCTTAGTATATACTCAATAACCCATACTTTAGGTATCATATAAGTATCACGAATATAAAAATGCTTTACATGGTTTCCTCTTAAAAGTTTTCGCGCTGTACTATCACCAATGCCGCCTAACATAGTCCTGAATTGTTCCAAGGTAACTACGTCAGGATATGGCTCAAAAATTCGTTTATAATATTCTTCATTTCTCACAGTCATCAACTCCTAAATTATTTGTCAGTGGTAGGAGTGACTGTTACAATATTAGTTTTTAATTAACATTTGTTATAGTTATTATGTGGATGGTGAGTTATCTGATCATCCCCCCACATCCCTCCAATATCCCTCCAACATCCAAAATTTGTTCCAAAATCAGTTTTTTTGTATAAGCTTTGAAACGGTGGGATTTTCAGAGGTTAAAGTGCCGGAAAAGCCGATTTTACAAGGTTTCCGGCGGTCTGTAACTTCCGCTAAAGTGCATTACATTCCCGATGTTTCCGGTTATGCTGCAAAACTCAAAATCCAGTGATGGCAACATCGTGTGGGTTCAAGTCCCACCTTCGGCACCAAAGAAAATGGTTTCACGGAAGTAATCGTATTTCTGTGAAACCATTTTTGTCGCTAATTATGTTACGGATC
>JABUEW010000250.1 GCA_013314855.1 Bacillota bacterium
CCTTAATTGCAAAAGTAAATTCCACCCAACCCTTAGGAAACCGTAGAATTTAGTCTTGCAAATCAACATGTTGAATTTAAATCTGCATGCGTAACTCATTCCACGATAAAAAAACACGATATAAAAAATGAAAGGAGGGCATAGCCCGACTGGAATTTTTTATATCGCGGCGCTTCGCGCCAAGCAACCATTGTGGGAGTCAGTACTTTTGTAGAACATTGGACAAATTAACATGTTCGCTCTAATTATACATAAACTGCTTTCATCTTATCCGGTATAATGTTAGTGAGGGCGATGTTCATCAGGCAGCCGGTGGATGAAAGGAGCACTGGTCATGCCAAATCAAAAACACTTAACCCTGGATGACCGAAGCTATATTCAAACATGCCTTAATGGCGGTTATTCCTTCCGTCGAATTGCTGAAGAGATTAATAAGCATCCTTCCACGATTTCCAAAGAAGTCCGCCGTCACCGTACCGTCCATGTATCTGGTGCGTATGGACGTATTCCCAACAGCTGTATTCATAAAAAAACATGTACAGTGCAAGACTTGTGCGATACATCGGGATGCAAACATTACTACTGCCGAAGTTGTAAGAGGTGCAACAAAGTTTGCCCAGACTTCCAGGAAGATCACTGTCTTTACCTTTCACGGCCGCCTTATGTCTGTAACGGCTGCAAGCAAAGGAGTCGTTGCGTCTTAACCAAATATCTATATACGGCACTAACGGCACACAAAAACTACCGTGATACATTATCCTTCTGCCGGGAAGGTATTTCCTACACCGAAGAAGAGATTCGAGGTATCGATGAGGTCATTGCACCGCTGATTAAGAAGAACCAATCCATTCATCATATCTATGTCTCACAGGCAGACAAGCTTATTTGCAGCGAACGGACTATCTACAACCTTGTTGAACGCTGTGCTTTGACTGTCCGTAATATTGATCTGCCCCGCAAGGTCCGATACCGTCCCAGGCAGTGCAGCAAGCCTTTCAAGGTCGATAAAAATTGTCTTATTGGCCGTAGCTATCAGGATTTCCAAACATACCTACAAGAACATCCCGATACACCCATCGTGCAAATGGACACTGTTGAGGGGCGAAAAGGCGGAAAAGTTTTATTAACGATCTTTTTTACCCAGACAGACCTGATGCTGATCTTCATTAGAGATCGCAACACGTCTCAATCGGTCATTGACACGTTTGATATGCTGGAGCAGACGTTGGGCAGTGAAACATTCAAGCGTCTGTTCCCTGTTATTCTTACCGATAATGGGACGGAATTCTCTAACCCTACTGCGATCGAAACCGGTGACAAGGGCTGTCAACGGACAAAATTGTTTTACTGTGAGCCTTCCTCTCCTCATCAAAAAGCAGGGATTGAACGGAGTCATGAATTTATTCGCATGGCTCTACCGAAAGGCACTTCTTTCGATAACCTGACCCAAGACCATGTGTGTTTGCTGGCCTGTCACATCAACTCGCTGATAAGGAAGAAGCTGAACGACAGGTCGCCAGCAACCGCGTTCAGCTTCTTTCACGGAGCTCACATTCTCCGTGATCTGGGCATTGCAGCCATTCTTCCGGAAGAGGTTACGCTCTCTCCGGCCTTGCTGGCTGAATGCAAGGAGGTGCCGGGTTCTCATGGAGAAGACTTATGACGATATCCTTTTTGATGAGTATGGACAATCCATACCGCTTTCGGCAGATGATTTTATCGAGTATCTTTTGGATAACATACGGCAGCTTCGCAGTGAGTGTGATTGATCGTTTAGAGAAACAACTGGCCGCCATCCGGTTAATTCTTAACGATCAGCAGCTTATTGAAGATAGCTCGAACAACAATTTCTAATCCGCCTTTTTCTTGCCTGACGAACATCGTCTGCTCCCAATGGTCCTTTTTAGGGGGTGGAATTTTGTTCTGCAAATTTTTGCGCTTTTTTCTACCCTCTACTTTGTTATACCCATTTTTACAATTACCCGGCCAAATTATGCCTTTATTATACCATAAATAAGCTCTATTCAGCGGGTTTTGTTTGCTTCTCAAGTTGTCGGTGGAATTTACTCCTGCAAACTAGTATTTACTTTTGCATTTGAGCA
>JABUEW010000251.1 GCA_013314855.1 Bacillota bacterium
AGGCATCCGGTGGGATACAATCCTTGACATACTCCAGTTCTTTAAGAAAACTTTTTAGTCTATCGTTCAATAGGTTTCACTCCTTTTCAATGTGTTTCATTTGTTGCAGGTTATATCCGTATGCTGCAGTAATTTAGTTGAATTGATGAAAGATTTGTTGTATAATTCCTAATTTACTGGTTTGGTATGTTAATAAGTACATTATCACAACCCATAAGACGATTTTAGAAATTTTTGTTAACATCTCACTAAATATGTTGTAGTTTATTATTCGGAAGTTCGGCAGTCTATCCCGGCGCGCCTTACACACCAAAAACAGCACACTCCATCTTGACATGCATATATTTTTTTGTTTTTTATAATTAACCGTTTTATTGAATCTAATCTTGCGCCTCCCATCATATTTTTTGCTGTATCTCCCTAACAGAAAGGCCGGGCGTAGTTCACTTCCTCCCGGTGACAGGTGTGGACGCTGGCGAGGACCCGTACCAGATCCTCCATCCTAAGACCAGGGTTATATGCTTTGCCCCTATGGCCACCGGCTGGCTCATAGCTGCATAACGATATTGCTTTCATGGATACTCTTTTACCAGTAGGTTATTTTTATCAAATCCAGGAGGAAAAAAATACTAAATCATCGAATATGTACGATTATTTTAAATAAAACCCTTTTCCAGGTTCAGGTTTACCAATAATTATCTTATTTTCAATATTAGAGTCTCTATTATTAAAATGAATAAAAACGGGTTTATCATGTTCATCTTTTTTGTAACCCAGAAGAACACCTCGTAGTTCTGTTGTCGTATTATTGAACTCCACTAAATTATCCTTGTTTAATTTAATCATACGAATAATACCTCCTTTTTACTATTGTAAATTAACAATCCTAGTGCAAATATATAAAGCACGTGAAAGGATGTTCTATATGCCATTTGATTTTATTAATTTTAGACATTATTCTATTAACTATTTAGATCTTTTTAATGAAATTAACTCTCAAAAAATTCTATCTGATGAAAATCTCCAAAGTCAATATCTTAAAATGTGGATGAAAGAGTTAAATGATTGTGATGACATCTTAAAAAATCAATTAAAGACACCCGAATCTATTTCCAAATTGCGCTTGCTTCTTCAGTTAGAGCCAGAAATATTTCAACTACCTATTGATTTTCAATACAACAAAATACTTCTTCATTTTCGTGTAACTATTGCAAATGAAATTATTTCGGATGCCAAACATAAAAGCCAATTTATTCCACTTTCAGAGTTTGTACAAAAAAATAGTTTATTTAAATGGACCCCGGTTAATACAAATGTTGACTCCTATTCAAATTCCAATGAACCAATAGTTATAGTACCTTTTTTAAATGGTCAGTATAGTTATCTCGTAATTGATGGAAACCATAGACTTACATATAAAACAAAAAATAATATTGATGGAATTTATGCATTAATAATTTCAGAGCAATCAGTCATTGAACATTCTTTGTTTTCAAGTGGTTTTGATAAACTTTTTTATATCATGTATAATGAACTAAATCATATGGCTAATGCAACACATTATAAAAAGGCAAACGCTTTCCAATTAGTTCAAAAATCATACCTCAAAGATGGAAAGTTCAAGTTTTTCTAAGTTTGGCCGTTCACTGCCTCCGTAATAGATATGCACTTTTACTCCCCACCATTTACTCTTTATTTTGGCAACAAGCATTAGCCCCGGTATTCCATCTCTTCCAACTTTGCCATAATACCTTCAGCTAGGGCTTTAGCAGAAGTGTTTTTAGTTTAAAAAATAAAGAACCCTAAGTTTCTCGTGGTTCTGAATTAGCTTTGTCAGATTAGTAATTTAGAAGTTGCTCTGAATCTTGCTGACCAGTGTTACCGAGTGTGCTGATTAACCTGTGCTTCTCAATGAAATCCTCTAAGTCAGATTCCCTGATCCGGACCTGCCCCCCGGGGAGCTGGTAGACCGTCAAGAGTTTATTTTTTGACCACCGCCAGATCGTTGTCCGGCTCACGCCCAGCTTCTTTGCCACTTCCGACGCCGTCAAAAGCC
>JABUEW010000252.1 GCA_013314855.1 Bacillota bacterium
ATTTTATCATTTCTATATCTTCAGGACTAAATGTCCTACCTGAAAATGTTCTATTAGTATTGTTCATGACTTGATTACCTACCTCCCCCAAGTCTACTATACAATACTAATCTTGTACGTGTCCAACTCGGTTTTGCGAAAATATTTTTTTGCTACTCTCTATAACTCTTGTTTTCTCTTTCTTTTAAATTCGTGCTTCATCTCTGATGTTGTATGCTGCTGTATCTATCGGCTATTTCCTTCAACGCCTCCAAAAGCCTTTGACCAATTTCTTCCTTATATTCACTGTTATCCCGCTTCCGGTTTGCTTCTCTTTCTATTAAATAAAAATAACTGTTGCTCAAACAATCATCCTTCATTCTTGTTTAGAATCATAAACACATTATAATCCTTATTCATCCATTTTACAATTGTATACAGGTTATAAATTCAATCTTCTTTTAATAAAAAAGACAACTGCCAACTACCCTACTTGAGCATACCAAGTACCCTGTCTATTTCCTGTGCATAACCTGTTAAACAAGTATCCTTCAAAGCAATTTCTTTTATTTTTCTACACCCTTCAAGCAGCATTTCAACATTTATCTTCTTAGGAACCTCTCCTGCGTAAGACTCAAAATTCTTGTAATAAATCCTGTCAATTACATCCTTTTCCAATGACAATCCGTTTATTTCAAATCCCCAATTGTCAAATTTATCATCAGTTTCAAGAAACCTCCTTATGGTATTTATGATATCTTGAGGCCCTCCCTGGAACATGCTATCTTCCATATCCGTTCCAAAAACAATTCTATCCCGGTACTTGCTAAAGAATTCTTTCCACGCCGCTGGTTTTTTTGAAAAATTATCATACATTTCCCTGCCCGGGGTTATGTCAAATTTTACATTCATCCACCTATCAAGAAACGCTGCCGCTCTTTCGATATCATTGGATAAAAAATAGAAATGCGCAAAAGTCACTCTTAATTCCGGAAACTTACTCAATATACCCTCAATTTCATTATAAATCTCTTCCTTCTTTGGGAATGTACCGTCTCCATAAAACCAACCATGCTCAAAGGAAAACTCGGGCGCAGTATCTTTGTCCCAGAAAGTTTCAGGGTCTGCTGCATGGAATACAACAGGAATACCCTGTTTTTCAAGATAAGAATAGTAATCGTCAAAAATTGGTGAATCCAAGGGCACACCTATCTTTTTTCTCAAGGTGGGCTTGCCTTCCAGCATTTTTATTCCATCAAACCCAGTATCCATTAATGTTTTGACCTGATCAACAAAGTTATAATCGCCCGGAATTTTATCATCCAGCGGATAATACGGATAATATAATGAACCATAGGCATATACCTTCCCGGGATGTTTCATCTTAAACAATGCACATAAGATATTTTGCATTATCAGATTTCTATCTTTGCATGCAAGGCTTACAATATTCAATTTATCCAGGCCATAGCCATATAAATAGCTTTCCAGGAAATCCATGCTCTCAAATCCCACTATATGTACATGACTATCTACCATTATAACATCGTTATATAACTTCATAAGCGAACCCTCCCCTTGGTTGTTATTATGTTACCCTTAAACATTAAATCATTCTCCCATTTTATATCTCCACATTAACAACACATTTATCCGTCACAAAAACAACTACCCATTTCTTAAGCCTGGGCAGGTTTTGAAGTTCGTTGGAGCTTCGGTATTTCATTATCTGTTCTATGGCTTCATTTTTCTTTTCTTCTATGATTTTTTCTCCGTGTGCTTCATACTCTGATTTTTTAATGTACTTTACCTCAAATATTGCAAAATAGGCAGGATCAATGGGCTCCATCCTCAATAGAGCTATATCTATATATCCATCCTCTACTTCGTATTCCGATTTTACCAGGTACACGCTGCTTAGCATAAAATAAGAAAGCATAATAAGTTTAACATATTTCTCATCAAAATTTATGTAATCACGGTTGGAAAGCTTGTGCAGGGTCTTTTCTACCACTTCTATAAACTTTTCATTCTTGCCTTCGAGGGCAAT